>JAVBMJ010000085.1:0-9740 GCA_031552535.1 Rikenellaceae bacterium | reverse complement strand
CATATCGCTGACTGACAAAACCCCGATCCGGGACTTATTCGACAAATCGAATCTCAACTATCTCAAAGAACCTGATGGCTCCGGTGAGCCAAATTTGTTTAACTTTTAAGCGTCCAATTTTTTAGTGGACAGTAGTGATATTATGTATATTAACGATTCATTTTGCCGGGAGGGAACTGTCGCTTTTTGCAAAAAGCGACACCAAAAATCTTTAATCATTTGACCTTGCTTCGATACACGGTCGCTGTTCTCTCACAGAGTATCGTATTGGCGGGAGAATAATCCTCATGCAAATAAATTTGTCCGGGTTATTCTCCCGCCAATACGGCTCCCGCTGAAAGCGGGAACAACAGCGCCCGAGAATGGAATATATGGAAACAACAGTGATTTTATTTCGCTGTCCCCGTCCAGGCCTTGGCATATATTGGGTTCATTATTTTCCATTACTTTATTTTGCTACAGCCGTACCTTTCACCACGAAGTGCTGTAGGTGCGCATCTCTTTTCTAAGCGCCGCTTCGCACCCTCCGAGATGCCGGTCGACGAGGGCATGGAACCGCGGCGAATGATTTTTATGCACCGTATGGCAAAGTTCGTGCAAAATGACATATTCCACCAGATGGTCCGGCAGCCGCATCAGATGAAGACTCAGCGATATGTCGTTTTTGCCAGAGCAGCTTCCCCAACGGCTTTTAGAATTGCGCACCGTCACCGCTCCATAACTCAGCCCCGTCGCCGCAGCGATACGTTCCACCATCGAAGGCAACATCGTCTGCGCTTCCCACCGCCATACACTCTCCACAGCCTTGCGGATCATCTCCTGTAACCTCATATCGCCCGCCTCCATCCCAGCAGGATAACATACTTCTATTTCTCCTTCATATCTCTCTCCCTCCGCCGAAAGACGCCTGATAGTCACCATGATATCTTCACGCGTCATCACCGTCATGCGCAAACGGTGGGTCCGGGTCGAAAATTGCTCGCCGATAGTACACGGTACGTGCCCTCTCGCCTCCACACGCGCCCTGGCCCTCTCCACCCATTGAATCTTATCGTCAAGAAACACCAGTCCCTTGTCGCGCCCCACACCGCGCGGCAGCGTCAACCTCACTTCGCCATCGCGCCGCACCGATATTGATATACGCGCCGCAGCGGGGCTGTGAACCACCTTCACTTTTCCCAAACGGAGATGGTCGACCTCCTCGATTGCCGCCCGGACACCGGTCCGTGGCGTTTGAGGTTTCTTTCCCTGCAATCCTTTCAATGGAGCAAATTTTCAACGCAACAACTCCTCCTCGGCTCCGACAGCTTCCCCGAAGCGGAAAGAAGCCATAACATCATCCATCAGGGCGGCTATCTGTCCGGTACAAAGGTTGCCCACGCTTCCCGCATGCGTGTGGCGCACTGTTCTGTCGGGGGTGAAGTTACCGTGCTCGATATCCATTCCGACCCTGCGGTATGCCTCGCGGAAAGGCACGCCCTCCAGCACCAGGCGGTTGACCTCCTCGACGCTGAATAGGTAATCGTAGCGCGGATCGTTCAATATCTCGCGGTTCACATCGAGGTGTTCCAGCATAAATCCCGCCATCTCCAACACTTCGCGCATCTGCTCCAGCGCCGGAAAAAGCACTTCCTTCAGCAGTTGCAAGTCGCGATGGTACCCCACCGGAAGGTTGGTCGTCAGCATAGCGATCTGTCCGGGCAGAGCCTGTATGAGGTTGCACCGGCCGCGGATGATCTCCCACACATCAGGGTTCTTCTTGTGCGGCATGATGCTCGATCCGGTGGTAAGTTGCGCCGGATACGATATAAATCCGAAGTTCTGGCAAAGGAACAGAGTGTTGTCCATCGCCAGCCTGCCCACGGTAGCCGCCACCCCTGCGAGGGCCTGCGCCACGAGCCGCTCGGTTTTGCCGCGTCCCATCTGGGCGTAAACGGCGTTATAGTCCATCGACTCGAAGCCCATAAGGCGCGTGGTCATCTCCCTGTCGAGCGGGAACGACGAACCGTAACCGGCGGCGGAGCCCAGCGGATTGCGGTTGCACACCCTGTATGCCGCCACCAGCGACTGCACGTCGTCGGCCAGCGACTCGGCATAAGCCCCCAGCCACAGACCGAACGACGAGGGCATGGCAACCTGCATGTGGGTATACCCCGGCATCAGCACCCCCCGCAACTCCTCGGACTTGCGCTGCAAAATATCGAACAGCGCCTTTATCTCCCCGGCCAGGTCCCGTATCTCGCTGCGCAGGTAGAGCCTCAGGTCGACCAGCACCTGGTCGTTGCGCGAACGCCCGCTGTGTATTTTTTTGCCCACGTCGCCTATGCGCCGCGTCAGCAGCAGTTCCACCTGCGAGTGGATATCCTCGACTCCCTCCTCGATAGTGAACTCGCCCCGCTCTATCTCGCCGGCGATCACTTTTAATTCACGCTGCACCTGCTCAAGCTCTCCGCCTGTCAACAAACCTATCGTTTCCAGCATCCGGGTGTGGGCCAGCGACCCCACCACGTCGGCACGGGCCAGGGCCATATCCATTTCACGGTCGCGCCCCACGGTGAACGCTTCCACCATTTTGTCGACCTGGGTATCTTTCTGCCAAAGTTTCATAAAAGTCCAATAAAATCTTTCTAAACTATTAGTTCACCCCGCAGACCGTCGCTTCAGGGCGTATTCAACAGCCTTAAGTCTTAAAGCACCGCCCCGAGCATAGCCACATAGCGGCCTATACCGTCGCGTATCTCGTCGAGCCCCACAAATTCGTCGGCGCTGTGCGAACGCGCGCTGTCGCCGGGGCCTATCTTCAGCGACGGGCAATCTATCAGAGCCTGGTCCGAGGTGGTAGGCGAACCGTAGGGCACTCCGCCCAAAGCCACCGCCGCCCGTACCAGCGGGTGCGACGGGTCGATATACGACGGTCGCAGTCTCGTAGAACGCGGCACGACCTGGCAATCCACATGGCGGTGTATCTCTTCCAGCACCTCTTCGTTGGTGTAACGGTCCGTAACGCGCACATCGACAGTAAATCGGCACTCGGCAGGTACGACATTGTGCTGAGTACCTGCCTCTATGACTGTCACCGTAGCTTTCACCGCCCCGAACAACTCCGATTCCCGTTCGAAACGGTAGTCGCGGAACCACTCTATATCTTTAAGCGCTTTATATATGGCATTCTCTCCCTCGTCGCGTGCGGCATGGCCCGACCTGCCGCGGGCCACACAATCCAGGACCATCAGTCCGCGCTCGGCAATGGCCGGGTGCATCAGCGTCGGCTCGCCAACCACGGCGAACTCCACAGGCCCTATGTGTGGCAACAACGACTCCAGCCCGTCAGCTCCGCTGTTCTCCTCCTCGCCCGTTATCGCCACTATAAGGTTGTATTTCAGATCGTCGCGTCCGTAAAAATGCAGAAATGCCGCCAAAAGAGATACCACGCTCGCTCCGGCGTCGTTGCTCCCCAATCCGTAGAGCCTGCCGTCCTCCACCGCCGGCATGAACGGATCGCGCGTGTAACCGGGGTTGGGCCGTACAGTGTCGTGGTGGGAGTTGAGCAATATGCTCTTCCGGCCCGGGTCGAACCCCCGGTTGACGGCCCAGACGTTGTTGTTCATACGCCGCGGCTGAACGCCGTGTTCTTCCAGGAACCGGCTTATGACGCCGGCCGTAGCTCCCTCCTCCCCGCTGAATGATGGTGCTGCTATTAGCTCCTCCAGCAGCCCCACCGCATCGGCGTACAACACGGGATCGTATCCTGTAGGCGCTATACCCGGCCCTGCCGCTCTTTTATCCTGATGCATCGCGTCCTACTTTACAAGTACCTTGACCACCGCCTTTTTTACATGGCCTTCGCCCACAAGCGGCGCATGCGCATCCTGCGGGAAAAATATGGCCATCTCGCTCGCCACGAGGCTAAAATATGTCGAGGGCTTGTCGTCGAAAAACAGAATATCCTTTTCCGGGTTGAACTCCCCGCGCGGAGAGGTGCACGCCGCCCGGTCTATCCAGCCGAACGACTCGCTGCCGGAGACCAACACCTGTATGTCTATGTATTTATCGTGCACTTCAAGTGCTGCGTCGGCCCTGTTTTTCAGGTCGCGCTCCATTACCGATATGAACACGTTGTCGCCGTCGATCACATATTTTCCTTCGGCCAGTGCCGCGAGGTCGGTCGAAGCGAGGTATTCGAATGCTTTGCGGAAAAACGGATTAGCGCTTTCATATTGCGCGGCGTTACGGAGCGAGTCGAGAATCATGTTGTTTTATTAATTACGTTAATAAAGAATCCGCAGGCCCGGTCCTGATGCATTGTAACCATGCCACTGCCCGGCCAACAGGACAAAGCTACTACTTTTTTTCGAAACCCGACACAGTTTTTCACCCCCTGATTTTTCCGTTTGGGCTTCCCGGTATTGCTGTTACGGGTGAAATTCCATATCTTTGAGGGTTCCTCCCCGTTTCCTGGGGAAAGAAACATAATGCGATATGGACAAAAGGATTAAGATAGTACTTTGGGTTGCGATTCCCTTCGTGGCGGGAGGCATCCTTCTGTACAACAAACTATCCGGAAGCCGGTCTCCGGAAACGGCGCAACAAACCGCCGGTAAAGGCAGCGGCCGGGGCGACCGCATAGTGCCCGTAAAGGTCTACATGGCCGATTACCTGAAACTCGACGAGGGCCTGCGGCGGGTGGGAACGCTCGTGGCCAACGAGGAGGCCGATCTTTCGGGGTCGGTTGCCGGGCATATAACGGGAGTATATTTCGACGAGGGTAAAGTCGTTAAGAAAGGGGAGGTCCTCGTGAAGGTCGAGGACGACGACCTGCAGTCGCAGTTGCGCCGCGCCGAATTGCAGCACAAACTGCTTGAAGACAAGCTTGAGCGCGCCCGCATACTGTTGGCTAAAGATGCCATCAGCCACGAAGCTTTCGACCAGGTCAACACCGACTACAATGTGATCGGAGCCGATATTTACACGCTTAAGCTCCGTATCTCGAAGACCGAGATCAGGGCGCCCTTCGACGGGGTGGTAGGATTCCGCAACGTATCGGTGGGGACTTACCTCCAGGCCGGGCAGTTGGTCGCCCATCTGGTCGACTATTCGAAGCTGAAGCTCGATTTTTCGGTCCCTGAGAAGTATGCCGGTGAGATGCGGGTGGGGGCGAAAGTCCATTTTTCGACTGAGGAGGGGCCTTCGGTCCATGAGGCATCAGTTTACGCTATCGATCCTAAGGTAGACACCCGTACCCGCACCATATCGGTGCGTGCGCTCTACAACAATGCGTCGATGAGGCTCCTGCCCGGCATGTCGGCGCGTGTCACCGTGGGGCAGCGTAGCGGCGAGTCGATACAGGTCCCTACCGAGGGTATCGTTCCCGATGCCAACAACATGAGCGTATGGGTGGTCCGCGACGGGAGGGCCGCATTGGTGCCTGTCGTGACGGGCATCCGCAGTGACAACATGGTGGAGATCATGCGCGGGTTGTCGCGAGGCGACTCCGTTGTGGTTTCGGGCTTGTTGCAGCTGCGCGATGGCTCCCGTGTGCAGGCGACGAATTAGGGCGTGTCAACATAAACGCTTCCGGAACGGATATTATAATCAGGAGGGCCTCCGGTTTGCCACACAAAAAAATACTCCCTCCCCTACGGTAAGGGGAGGGCCGGGGATGGGGTGATCGAAGACGACGGGTTCGCAGAACCCTTGGTTCGGGCGGGGCGAATCGGAGGTTTGCCCCCGGAAACTTTCCATAACACGATAAATATAAAAAGGCAAGCCTCCGATTTGCCACACCTGAACCAGAATGAGCCTTTCGTCGATAAGCATACAACGCCCGGTATTGGCCACGGTGATGAGCCTGATGATCATTATCATCGGTATCATCGGCTACACGTTCCTCGGAGTGAGGGATTATCCCAGCGTCGACCCGCCGGTTATCTCGGTGCGGACTTCGTTTCCCGGAGCCAACGCCGACGTTATCGAAACGCAAATCACCGAACCCCTCGAAGAGTCGATCAACGGCATTCCGGGTATACGTTCCATTTCGAGCGTCTCGTCCGACGGGTCGAGCTACATTTCCGTGGAATTCCATATAGAAGTCAATCTTGAAACGGCGGCCAACGACGTGCGCAACAAAGTGTCGGAGGCCATGCGCCGCCTGCCGCCCGATGTCGACCCTCCGGTGGTCACGAAAGCCGATGCCGACTCACAGCCTATATTCAGCGTTACGCTGGAGAGCGACAAGCGGTCGGTGATCGACCTTAGCGAATATGCCGAGGTTAATTTCAAGGAGAGGCTGCAGACTGTTCCGGGAGTTTCGTCGGTCGATGTGCGCGGTTCGCGCCGCATGTCGGTACGCCTGAAAATGGATCCGATGCTGCTGGCGGCCTATTCGCTGACTCCGATGGACGTACGCGACGCTGTGTCCAGGGAAAATATAGAATTGCCTGCGGGACGCATCGAGGGCACCAACACCGAACTGACGATACGCACCCTTGGGCGACTGCGCACGATAGATGATTTCAACAACCTGATAATTTCGCAGAAGGACGGCAATATAGTGCGTTTTTCGGATATAGGCGAAGCGGTGATCGAAGCCCAGAACACGCGTTCGATACTCAAGCGTAGCGGTGTTGTGATGGTGTCGTGTATGCTGATCCCGCAGCCCGGGGCCAACTATATAAATATAGTGGACGACGCGAAAAAGGCGATAGAGCAGATCGGGAAGGATCTGCCGGAGGATATCGTGATCCGGACCGGATTCGACAACACGAAATATATCCGCCAGTCGATAAACGAGGTGCAAAGCACTATATTCGAGGCTTTTTTCCTGGTGGTGCTGATCATTTTCGTCTTTTTGCGCAACTGGCGCACGACACTTATCCCTGTGCTGGCGATCCCGATATCGCTTATCGGGGCGTTCTTCATCATGTATGCCTGCGGGTTTACGATCAACATACTGACCCTTTTGGCCGTTGTGCTTTCGATAGGGCTGGTGGTCGACGACGCGATAGTGGTGATGGAGAATATCTACTCGAAGATCGAACAGGGCATGTCGCCGCGGGAGGCGGGGATAAAGGGGACGGAAGAGATATTTTTCGCGGTCATCTCGACCACGGTGGCTCTCGTGGCGGTGTTTTTCCCGATAGTTTTCATGCAGGGGGTCACGGGACGGCTTTTCCGCGAATTCAGCCTTGTTATCGCCGGGGCGGTGCTTATCTCGGCTTTTGTGGCGCTGACGTTCACCCCGATGCTTGCGTCGAAGATGCTGCGCACAGATGCCACCCAGGGGAGGCTATACCGTTTTACGGAGCCTTTCTTTACTGGCATGATCTCGTTCTACCGCCGTTGGCTGACGGCATTCCTGCGCCGGAGGTGGATCGCCGTGGTGATATTGCTTGCCGCCGCCGTAGGAATCCGGTGGATGTGGGGGCAGATCCCGACCGAGATGGCTCCGATGGAGGACCGTTCGATGATCAACGTCTCGTCTACGGCTCCCGAGGGAGCGTCGTTCGAATATATGCTTTCGTACGCCGACAATATTTCGTCGCTGATCGACCAGAACGTTCCCGAGCAGGATGGCGGCCACCTCGAAATGGTGGGGGTACGTAATATGCCCAACAACGCTTACTTCAATATCATTCTCGTCGATGCCGATAAACGCGACCGCACGCAGCAGGAGATCGCCGATGCCCTGACGCCGGTGTTGTCGGCGATGACGGGAGCCCGCACCATAGTATCGCAGCAGTCCACTTTCGATTCGCAGGGAGGTCTGCCGGTGCGTTACGTGATCCAGGCGCCTAATCTCGACGACTTGAAGGAGGTGGTTCCCAAATTTATGAACGAGGTGGCGGCCAGTCCCGCATTCTCGGTGTCGGACGTCAACCTGCGTTTCACGAAGCCGGAACTCACTGTGACTATCGACCGCGACCGTGCCGCCACGCTCGGTGTCTCGGTGCAGAACATAGCCCAGACTCTTCAACTGGCCATGAGCGAACAGAGAATAGGCTATTACATCCGCAACGGCAAACAGTATCAGATATTGAGCATGTTCGACCGTGGTAGCCGCTCGACTCCCACCGACCTGTCTAATATCTATGTGCGCAATAGCGCGGGCGAGTTGATACAACTGGATAACTTCGTTACGCTTTCTGAAAGCAGCACCCCGCCGCGGCTCTACCGTTACAACCGCTTCGTGTCGGCCACCGTATCGGCGGGACTGGCCAAGGGCTACACTCTGGGCGAAGGGCTCAAGGAGATGGACAAGATCGCTGACGAGGTTCTCGACGATCGCTATGTGACGTCGCTCACAGGCTCTTCGCGCGAGTTTATGGAGAGTTCGTCGAGCCTGGTGTTTGCGTTCGCCCTGGCGCTGGTGTTGATCTACCTCGTTCTCTCGGCGCAGTTCGAAAGTTTCCGCGATCCGTTGATCATCATGCTGACCGTGCCGCTGGCCCTTGTGGGAGCACTTCTTTCGATGTATATCTTCAGCCAGACAATGAATATTTTCAGCCAGATAGGTGTGATTATGCTGATAGGCCTTGTGACCAAGAACGGCATCCTGATTGTCGAATTCGCCAACCAGCGCAAAAATGCCGGATTACCTATACGCGATGCTATAATCGATGCGTCGGTCGCACGCCTGCGCCCCATACTTATGACCAGCCTTTCGACGATCCTCGGTATACTGCCCATGGCACTGGCCACGGGAGCAGGTTCCGAGAGCCGTGTCACTATGGGTGTCGCTGTCGTCGGGGGACTTTTCTGCGCCACATTCCTGACACTTTTCGTTATCCCGGCCATTTATACCTACCTTACCAGCCGGGGAAAGGTGGCGGCAGGGAAACAATGAATTATTTATCAATGAAATGCGGCCATGGGGTGTGTATTTACACACCCCATGGCCGCATTCACTATATTCCGCCGGGGTCAGAACCGGTACCTCACACCAAGGGCAAGTCCCCAATTGAATCCGTTGTCGTCGGAGAGGAAATCCCACATAGGGCGTGTGTCGAGCGTCAGGCCGAGGGGTATTTTGAAATTATATCCCAGCCCTATCTGGCCTCCTATGGCCATGCCAAAATAGTCATTATGGTCTTTCTTCCCATTGTTGAGCGAAATACCGGCACCCGGTCCCACAAACCAATTGAACCCATCTCCACCTATCGGCCACACCCATTGGTATGTTCCGGCTAAACTCATACGAGAATAGTCGCTGTCGCCGCCGAAACCAAGGTCGAGTTCGAGCCTGTTGACGTTGCTAAACCCGAGTTGATACGAAAATTCGCCACCAAAAGATGCCCCGCCGCCAAGACGGACCCCCAACGCATTTCTATCGACTTGGGCTCCAGCCGATAAACTGACAAACGAGGCTATGACCAGAAACAAAAAAAACTTTTTCATAATTTAAATATTTAGGGTTAGACAAATTTAAACGGCATTGTTTCCACATATATCGTGCAAAAAAAATCATTTTTCATCAAAAAAACGATCAATCCAGGGAACGGATAATGTGAAAGTATGATAAAAGGCTGATTGCCTTTCCATAAAAAATTCAACAAACTTTAAGAGTCTGTCTAATTTTCCTATGGAAATATTGTGAAAGCCGAGAGGCAAGACGAAAACTTGTTTTCAGGCTTGTCCGAGGCGCATCCAATTATTATGCAAAAAGATTTAATGATATTCCGGTGACGATTTCTGTGTGAAAATCAAGGCGCATAGCGGTGCCCTATGTAACGAGATTTTCACGC
>JAVBMJ010000090.1:0-16478 GCA_031552535.1 Rikenellaceae bacterium | reverse complement strand
GATTTTCGAACGCAACATCATGGCGTCGGGAGTCATTCCCCAGATATCGGCCATCTTCGGGCCGTGCGCGGGGGGTGCGGTCTACTCGCCCGCACTGACCGACTTTATCGTGATGAGTAAAGGCACCAGCTATATGTTCGTTACGGGCCCGAAAGTAGTCAAGACCGTCACGGGCGAGGACGTGACCCAGGAGCAACTGGGCGGCTCGTCGATCCACGCGGCCAAGAGCGGCGTGGCCCACTTCGTCTCCGAGAGCGAGGAGGACGGCGCGGCGCTGATCCGCAAGCTGCTGAGCTACCTGCCCCAGAATAACCTCGAGGACGCGCCGCTGGCCGTCACCAAAGACGTGGTGGACAGGCTGGAGGACTCGCTCAACGAGATCATCCCCGACAACCCCAACAAACCCTACGACGTACTGGAGGTTATCCGCGCCATCGTCGATGAGGGGCAATTCCTTGAGAGCCAAAGCCTTTACGCGCCCAATATCGTGACCTGCTTCGCCCGGTTCAACGGCCAGAGCGTGGGTATAATCGCCAATCAGCCTAAATACCTGGCCGGGGTGCTTGACATCAACGCTTCACGCAAGGCGGCCCGTTTCGTGCGTTTCTGCGACGCTTTCAACATTCCCATCGTGACGCTGGTCGACGTGCCTGGCTTCCTGCCGGGAACGGCCCAGGAGTATGGCGGCATCATTATCCACGGAGCGAAACTGCTCTTCGCTTATGGCGAAGCCACGGTTCCCAAAGTTACGGTCATCCTGCGTAAAGCCTACGGCGGCGCTTATTGCGTGATGAGTTCGAAGCACCTGCGCGGCGACATCAACTACGCATGGCCCACGGGCGAGATAGCCGTGATGGGTCCCCAGGGAGCTACCGAAGTGCTTTCGGCCAAGGAGATCAAGTCGATAGCCGATCTCGACCAGAGGGCTAAGTTTGTGGAACAGAAGGAGAACGAATACAGGGAGGCTTTTGCCAATCCTTATGTGGCAGCCAAATACGGCTATATCGACGATATCATCGAGCCACGCAACACGCGTATCAGGATCATCAGGGCACTGCAGTCGCTCGCCACTAAAAAGCTGGTGAATCCGGCCAAGAAACACACCAATATCCCGTTGTAGGCCATGAAGAGATTTTTAATAGCGGCCGTTATGCTCGTTTGCGCGTCGCCCCTGTTTTCACAGGGGATCAACGATGTGCGGATCAATGAGATAATGGTCAAAAATGTCGACAACTACGAGGATGGTTACGGTAAAAAAATCGGCTGGATAGAGTTGTTCAACACGGGTTATTCGAAGGTCGATCTAGCTGGCAGCTATCTGACTATCAAGTTGGGTAATGCCGACAAAACCTACCGTATTCCACCGGGCGATCCCCACACGGTTATGGAGCCGAGGGGCTATCTGGTGTTTTTCTGTGACGGGACCGATACTAAAGGGACCTTCCACACCAACTTCACGCTCGACGAGACGGGCTATCTGGCACTGTTGAACGCCAGCAGTTCCGACGCGCCGATAGATGTCGTGGAATACAGTGTGGAAGACCAGGAGCCCGATATTTCAATGGGGCGTATCCGTGACGAGGAGGGCAATCTGGCATTCGCCAAATTGACCCGCACCACACCGGGCGCTACCAACGAGATCATGAGCGCGGTACCACAGCATGAGTTGTTTCGCAGAATGGACCCTTTCGGCGGCCTGATGGCGATTACGGCAATGTGTGTCGTCTTCAGCGCGCTGGCTCTGCTGTTCGTTTTGTTCCACCTTATAGGGCGGGGAATGGTCTATATCGCTCACAGGAATATTAAGAGCGGGCAGGGGGAGAAAGAGCTGCTGTCGACTTCGCCCAAGGGTAATGCTTTCACCGGCGAGGAGGAGATAGTGGCTATTGCCATGGCTATGGACCAGTATCGCAACGAATTGCACGACAGAGAGTCGACGGTTGTCACAATCAACCGTGTCGCGAGGGTCTACTCTCCGTGGAACTCCAAGATATACGGCATGAGGCAGACGCCAAATAAGAAGTAACCAGCAGGATTAATTCAACTTTACGACATGAAAGTATATAAATTCAAGATAAACGGGACCGATTATGCTGTGGAGATCAACAGCGTTGAAGACAATGTCGCGCAGGTAACGGTCAACAATGTGAGTTACACGGTGGAAATGGAGGGTTCTTCCACAGCCAAAACTCCCAAACTGGTCCAGCCGGCTCCGATCCCGGTGGCAGCGGTGGCATCGAACACCGCGCCTGTTAAGAGCGCCAAGCCTGCGGTCTCGGCCGGTGCCGGCGCAGTCCGCAGTCCGCTTCCTGGAGTTATCCTGAGCCTTGCCGTTAAGGAGGGCGACCATGTAAAGTCGGGTCAGCGCCTTTTGGTTCTGGAAGCCATGAAGATGGAGAACAACATCGACGCCGACCGTGACGGTATTGTCAAATCTATCAGTGCACACAAGGGCGACAGCGTCCTGGAAGGCGATGTGCTGCTAACAATAGAGTAGGGGTATGTTATTGGCAGAAGTTACACAAAACGCAGGATTTTTCTCATTCCTGGGCGAAAACCTGATGCAGTTTTTTACCTACACGGGTTTTGCCAACGTCACGTGGCCACACCTGGTGATGATAGGCATCGGTATGATATTCATATACCTGGCCATTGTTCATCACTTCGAGCCCATGCTGCTGGTCCCCATAGGGTTCGGGATCATCGTGGGCAACATCCCTTTCTTTCCGGGCTTCGACATAGGTATCTATGAAGACGGATCGGTGTTGAACTACCTCTATTTCGGGGTGGTCAAGGGGCTCTATCCGCCATTGATATTCCTGGGGATCGGGGCCATGACCGACTTCTCGTCGCTGATCTCCAACCCCAAACTGATGCTGGTCGGCGCTGCAGCCCAATTTGGAATATTTGCGGCTTACATCGCAGCCCTGGCCATGGGTTATACTGCGGCCGAAGCTGCTTCGATAGGTATTATCGGAGGCGCCGACGGCCCTACAGCCATATTCCTTTCGAGCAAATTGTCGCCCGACCTGATGGGTGCCGTCGCCATATCGGCTTATTCATACATGGCCCTTGTCCCTGTGATACAGCCCATTATGATGAGGTTGTTCACAACCAAAAAAGAGCGCCTGATCCGTATGAAACCAGCCCGCCAGGTGACTCAGACCGAAAAGATCCTGTTCCCCGTGATAGGACTGCTGTTCACGACATTCCTCGTTCCGTCGGCATTGCCATTGCTGGGGATGCTTTTCTTTGGTAATCTTCTGAAAGAAAGCGGTGTTACCAAGCGCCTGGCAGCCACTGCCAGCGGACCGATGATCGACGTTGTAACGATCCTGATAGGACTCACGGTGGGCGCCTCGACACAGGCGACGACATTCCTGACGGAAAAATCGGTCGGAACATTCCTTATCGGAGCAGCATCGTTCTTTATCGCTACCGCTTCAGGTGTATGTTTCGTGAAATTCATGAACCTGTTCCTGAACAAGGATAACAAGATAAATCCTCTCATAGGCAATGCCGGAGTATCGGCAGTGCCGCTGGCAGCCCGCGTATCGCAGGATATGGGAATCAAATACGATAAGACCAACTACCTGCTAATGCACGCCATGGGACCCAACGTGGCCGGAGTAATAGGAAGCGCCGTCGCAGCAGGCGTCCTCCTCGGATTTCTCGGAGGCTAACGGTCATTTTCTTTATCCAGTTTCGACCGCGACTTTTTTGAACCGACGCTCGAACGAGGGCAGAGGCGAACTTGTTCGGCCTCTGCCGAGAGAGGAGGAGGAAGGCAAAGCCAAAAAAAGTCGCCCAAAAAACTTCAATCATTACTTTGCTGCGACATTATAGAAGTTATGTTTTAGATGATAAGCCCTTAAAATCGCGCATCCTCAAGGGCTTATCATCTAAAACATAACTTCTGCAAAATCAGAGTAAGGTAAAGATTAAAAGTTTTTGGTGCCGCTTTTTACAACCGAACCGGCCGTTAGGCTGGTGAGCTCACCGACCGGAGCCCGCAGTCAGCCATGTAGTGGCTGGGGCGGGAATAGCGGAAGGAGGTAAAAAGCGGCAGTTGGAGGCTGCACAGAGAAAATGATCGTGTCTTTTTTGCCTGAAAATAAACCGGACTACTTCCCGTTGGAAAATTCATAGGCAAACTCTTATATATAAATATAGTATCGGTATGGGTAAGAATTTGATTTCGAGGAGGGACTTTCTCCGGGAATTGGGTTTTACGGCTGGATTGGGGGCGTTGGCGGTGTCTTATCCGTGGTTGTCGGCGTTGGCCGGTGAGGAGGGTACGGCGGGTAGCGGTAGGCGTGTAAAGATTGCCGTTATCGGTCCCGGTTCGCGTGGGCGTTTTTTGTTGGGGTTTTTGGTTAGAAATCCGGCGGTTGAGGTTACGTATCTTTGCGACACTTATCGTCCGAGTCTCGATGAGGCGCTCAAGATTGCACCTGGGGCCAGGGCTGTAAGCGACTACCGTGTGGCATTGGACGATGCTTCGGTCGACGGGGTGGTGATCGCCACTCCTCTTAACTCCCATAAACAGATTGCGCTCGACGCTTTTGCTACCGGTAAACATGTTTTTTGTGAAAAGTCGCTGGCCATGACCTGCGACGATGCGTTGGCTATGTACAATGCGCATATGGAGAGCGGCCGGGTGTTTATCGTGGGCCAGCAGAGGCTTTACGATCCTTACTACCTTTGTGCCATGGAGATGATCGAACAGGGGGTGTTTGGTCCGATAGATGGAATCAAGACTTTTTGGTACCGCAACAATGACTGGCGGCGTCCGGTGCCTTCGCCGGATTTGGAGCGCCGGATCAACTGGCGTCTCTACCGTGAATCGTCGCACGGGCTTATGACGGAACTTGCGTGTCACCAGCTGCAGTTGGCTACGTGGATATATAAGGCACTGCCTGAGACGATTATGGCCCATGGGGCTATAACGTTCTGGAAAGACGGCCGGGAGGTGGAAGACAATGTGAGTGCAATCTACACTTTTGCCGACGGGCGGCGCATCAGTTTCGACTCGATAATAAGCAACAAATTCTATGGACTCGAAGAGCAGATATTGGGTCATTTGGGTACGGTGGAACCCGAGCGGGGGAAATATTATTTCGAACAGACACCGCCTATGCCAGGTTTTCTGCAGATGATCAACGATATAGAACGGGATATATTCAATTCGATATCGTTTGCCGGCCCGAGTTGGGATCCTGAGATCGCCCGGGCCAACCACGGCGAATACCTTTTGGGCAAGAAACGTCCGGCGGGGGTCGACGGGACGGGATTGCTGATGGATGCTTTCGTGGAGGCTGTAGCGTCGGGCAGGCAACCGGCAAAAGTTGCCGAGGAGGGATATTATGCCACTATTATGTCGCTTCTGGGGCAGCAGGCGATAGATGAGAAGCGCATTGTGGTTTTCCCGGAACGATATAAGATAGCATACGATTTTTAATGTGCCGGCTATGAAAGACGTAGTTATACGGGGAAAGAGCATCAGGCGCGAATTGATAATTTTCGCACTGTGCATCGTTGCAGCGTGTATTTGGAATGCTTATGCCATTGTGAAATACGGCACTTCGTGGAGCGAATTATATACGCTGTGGTATGTGGTTGTGCCTGTGGGGGCGGTGGTTTATCTGGGCACAGTGGCGGTTAGGCTCGTTTTGCGGGGTATTTTGTTTTTGGTGTGCAGTAAACGGGGGACAGGTAAAGCAGGTTCTTAGAGATGCCTTCAATTCCATCCGGTGTAACCTTACAGTAACAGACGCGTCTAAGGTGTGTTATACACCTCAAAACAGCACATGGACAACAGGCCCGATTCATATCATATAGAGCGTGTGCTGAAAGGGGATGCGGACGCTTTCGCGCCTATTGTAGAGCGTTATTCAGGTCTGTTGTTCGCATTGGTGGTGAGGATCGTGGGAGAGCGGGAAACCGCGGAAGAAGTGCTGCAGGACGTTTTTGTTAAAGCATACCGGTCTTTAGCGACGTTCCGGGGAGGCAGTTCGTTTTCGACTTTCCTTTACAGGATAGCTTACAATGCGGCAGTTTCGGCGACTCGCCGCAGGCGGTACAATTTCACGCCTGTCGACGAAAGGATGTATGATCCCGATGCGACGGATACCGGGGACAAGACCCGGGCGGAGGCCGCGGAAGAGCGTTATAAGGTACTGGAGCGGGCTCTCGAACAGTTAGAACCTGTAGACCGGGCTCTTGTCCAGATGTTTTATTTCGACAGCAGGCCGGTAGGGGAGTGTGCGCAGGTGATAGGGATTTCAGAATCGAACACAAAGGTAAGGCTTCACAGGATAAGAAAAAGGTTGTATGACATTATAATACAGGAAAATGAATGACGACCAGATAAAAGACCTCGCTATACGGAAACTCCTGCAGGGGCTTCCGGCAACGGAGTATCGTGCAACCGGTGTGCGGTCTATTATGGAGGCTGTACGTCGCGATTCGATGCGCCGCGCAAGACGAAGGAGCGTAGCGCTCTATGCGGGTTTGTCGCTCGCTACAGCCGGGATAATTACCCTTGTAGCGGTATTGCTCCACAGGATAGGATTTGGATTCGCCGGACTCTGGAAAGCGTCGTCGTTCGATTTCTTCAGGGAAAAGCCCCAATATTTTAAGCTATATATTGCGATTGCTATTATTGGACTGTTCCTTTTGGCATTCGACCACTTTTTACGCCGCCGGTATACGCGCCGCCATAGTTGACGGTGTGATTTGGTAACGTCTCTTGTGCCCTTACTCACACATGGAAAAAAATAATTATGGAAAAGTCGTCCGGGAGTCACATTGTTTGGGTTGATGTTTTGCGGGTTGTGGCGTGTTTTATGGTTGTAGTATCCCACAGTTGCGATTTTTTTGTTTCGCAATTTGATGCCGATCGTGTCGAGTTTTTGTCGGGTGCGGTGTGGGGCAGTATGGTGCGGGCCTGTGTACCGTTGTTTGTGATGATCTCGGGGGTGCTGTTGTTGCCGGTGCGGGGAGGTATGGCTGAATTTTATTCGCGCCGGTTGAAAAAGGTCGTTGTACCGTTGGTTTTCTGGTCGGTGGTCCTTCCGTTGGTTTTCTGGCTTTATTTTTCGGTTTTCGATACCGGGAGTCCCAATTTTGCGGCGGAGAACCATACCCTGGGAGCGTCGTTACGGAAGATCGCCACGTTTGTTTTTAATTTTAATTACGACACCACCCCGTTCTGGTATCTTTATATGCTTATCGGACTCTATCTTTTCATGCCGGTGATAGGGGCGTGGCTGGCTGCGGCTTCGAAGAAAGAGATAGGGCTGTTTCTTAAGATATGGGTAGTGTCGTTGTGTTTGCCTTATATACAGATGGCGGCTCCGCTGTTGGGATACGGGGGTAACTATGGTAACAGCGGCCTTTGGGGTGTGTGCGATTGGAACCCTTATGGCATGTTGTACTATTTTTCGGGATTTCTGGGCTACATCGTGCTGGCATATTATTTGGTGCGCTTTCCGTTGTCGTGGAGTGTGAAACGCACTTTGGGCGTTTCAGCGGCACTGTTTGCCGCCGGTTATGCTGTGACGCTTGCGGGATTCCTCATAACGCAGAAATATTTCCCGGGAAGCTACTCCAACCTTGAAATCGTATGGTATTTCTCGGGGATCAACGTCATGATGATGACACTGGCGATTTTCATGGTTATTCAGAAAGTTGCCGTGAAATCTTTGCCGCTGCTGGACCGTATTGCCGGACTGACTTTTGGGATATACCTGTGTCATTTCGTGGTGGTACAGGCCGGTTATGATTTAATACACACTTATATATGGCTTCCTCCATGGCTGCAGATCCCTATGATTGCGATATTTTCATTTGCCGTTTCGATGTTCCTGGTCAGGATGCTGGGATACAGCCGGGTGTTAAGGAGGATGGTTGGCGCATAATCACACAGTTATGGTTTCGCTCAAAGAGATAAAAACAAGGATCGCTTCGGTTGACACGACGCTTAAGATGACCTCGGCCATGAGGCTTATATCGACAGCCAAATTGCGCAAAACCGAAGCGGTGGCAGGTTACATAAGCCGTTATGAGGAAGAACTCTCCTCACTTGCCGTCGAAGTGATGCGATACCTCGGCGACATGGCTTCGGTTTCGGTGGGCGGCTACGGCTCCGAAAACCTTTCGCGGCGTGCTGTGCTTGTTGTTGTGGCGTCGGATACGGCATTCTGCGGAGCGTTCAATGCCAGCATTATACGCCTTGCAAAGGATAGCATTCTGGAATTGGGGGATAAAGGATACACTGTGGAAATATGGCCGATAGGCCGTAAATGCGCCGAAGCATTCGGAGGCGATCCGGAAACGGTACGGCATTATGCGCCATTGGCATCTGTCCCGACCGCAGAGGGAGCTCTTGCATTGTCGGAGGCTTTGTCGCGCCTTTTCGTGTCGGGACGTGCCGGGCACGTGGAGATTATTTATCACCGTTTTGTCAGCATCGCCTCGCAACGGCCCATGCGCGAGATATTATTGCCACTGGCCATGCCCGGTGCGGAATCCGTGGCCAATGTACCTGACTATATTTTCGAACCGTCGGCCGGAGAGGTTCTCCGCGGGCTTATCCCCTGTATGTTATCGGCGAAAGTATATTCGGCATTGTTCAATTCACTGGCTTCACAACATGCGGCCCGCTCGCTGGCTATGCAACTCGCATCTGTGAACGCACGCGATCTGCGCGATACATTGAACCTAAGCTACAACAGGTTGCGGCAAGGTCAAATAACCAGCGAGTTGGCAGATATCAACCAGGAATAGGCTCTAAGAGGCTATATAAATTTCCTATGGAAAACATTTGTCGTTTCTTTTTGGCCTCTTTTCCCTGAAAATCTCGTTATATAGCCCCGCTATGCTCCTCGATTTTCGCGTAAAATAATCCTAAAAATAATTTGCAACTATTTCCCATAGGAAAATTAAACAGACTCTTAATGTGCCGCATAAGGACATGTCACAAGCGGCGTGAATCCCTTAGTAGATCCAGCGTCTGCGGGCCTTCGCAAAAAAGCATGTCGATAATCGACAGGTTGGGTGCAAAGGGGTGCTTAGTGCTGAAAACCTGGTAATATTCCGCAGGGACGAACGATGGGTCGGGACGCCATAGCCGTGCTTTGGAAGACAATGCCGACCGCATGTCGCAATCGTCCGCACCCGCCTCAACATAGTGGTCGCTCAGCGTTACCTTCGCAGGAGAACCTGCAACATCGAGCACCGTCTCCAGCAACGGGATGCAAAGGTCGATTAAAAATTCATGTCGTTTATGGAAAAACGGGGCGAAACGCTCCTCGTAATGTACAAAGTAAGGTGACGCACTGTAGGCCGACACAATCGACCGCCAGTGAGTATGTTGCCAACGCTTCGAATAGTCGAGCCGCATGTCGCGTACCCTGCATTTCGCACCGCCCCCCGGATTAACCGTCTGCAAACTCAACGGCACGACCCCGTTTGCCGCCAGAATATCAAATCGCGTACGATAACTCTGTTTAACAAAATGTTCATGCACATCGACAATACAATCGGTGAAGCATAATTTCGTGAAATATTGAATGTTTCCCAAATACGTCAGCGGCAGTATAACCATTTCCGGTAATAAATTATAGTCGATCTTTGTTTTTTTTGCGGCCTATAACTGCCGTTTTTTGCAAAAAGCTGCATGGTGTGTTAACATAAAGGCCCTCATCCGTCTTCAACGCTCTCCGGTGTGCCTGCCGGGTGTTTTTCGCCGGTACGCCTTGCTCTCCGATCGAACAACTACTGTAGTATATCGACGGCGGCGGTTACTACGGCATCCATAACCACATCGTGCGCGGCGCATGGTACCTCGTCGACGAGTTGCCATGGGAAGCATACGCCCGCTTTGAATGCCCTGGTCAGCGGCAGATAGCGGTCGTAATAGCCGCGTCCACGGCCCAGGCGGTGCCCGCCGCGGTCGAACGCCACACCGGGCACGATTATCATGTCGATCTGCGACGGTTCGACGATGTCGTTGCCGCACGGCTCCATGATGCCGAATGCCCCGGCAACGCACGATCCTTCGCGGGTTAAAGCCCGGAAAACCATTGTGTCGCCTGTGACGCACGGCAGCGCTATCCGTTTGGACCCGTTCCACCGGGCGATGAATTCAGTGGTCGAAACCTCGTCGTCCAGTGACATGTAAAGCCCTATGGTGCGTGCTGCGGCAAACTGCGGCAAACGTTCCACCCGGGACCAGACGGCCGATGAGAGACGGGCTTTCTCCACGACCGTAAAACGGCTTGCGGCATCTTTAATCTCCCGTCTTACAGCGCTTTTATCACATCGGCTCATTATTTAGGCAGTTTATTGGTGGAAGCCATTGTTATTTTATAAACAATGGCTACTTTTGTGGCTTGTAACCCTATTTTTAGGTAAATCGAAAAAACTACAACTACAAAAATACAAAAACATTCGATTATGGGTAATCTGTTCACTTCTTCTATCGGGAGAAAGCTGATCATGAGCATCACGGGGGCATTCCTTGTGTTGTTCTTGGTTTTCCACCTGAGCATGAACGCGGTAGCTATCTTCTCAGACAAGGCCTACGATGCGATCTGCGGATTTCTGGGTGCCAACTGGTATGCGCTGGCAGGAACTGCCGTAATTGCCGCCGGCGTGGGGCTGCATTTCATCTACGCCACCTACCTTACGTGGCTCAATCTCAAGGCGCGCGGAGACAAGCGTTACGAGGTGCAAGGTGCGTCGAAGGGGGTGACCTGGGCTTCGCGCAACATGTTCGTGCTGGGGCTGATAGTTTGCGGCGGATTGTTGATACACCTTTATAATTTCTGGTACAACATGCAGTTTGTGGAACTGGCCTACTCACACGAGCAGATCGAAGCGTTGGGTCTTTGCCCCAAGGAGGGTGCCGCCAAGGTGGCCGAGTTGTTTTCGAGCCCGGTTTATTGTGTGATCTACCTGGTGTGGTTCGCCGCGATTTGGTTCCACCTCACTCACGGCGTGTGGAGCATGTTCCAGACCATAGGCTGGGATAACAAGATATGGATGCCACGCCTGAAGTGCGTCGCCAACATAGTGGCAACATTGTTGATGCTCGGTTACGCCGCCATCGTGGTTATCTTCTATATCAAGAGCCTGTGTCCCTGCTGCTAACAATTTAAAAATCAGAAACCATGGCAAAGATAGAATCGAAATGCCCGCAAGGCCCGTTGGCCGAAAAGTGGAGCAAGCACAAGGCCGAAATCAAGGTCGTAAGCCCGGCCAACAAACGCAAACTCGACGTAATCGTTATAGGCACCGGCCTGGGAGGCGCTTCCGCAGCGGCTGCGATGGGGGAACTGGGCTATAACGTAAAGATATTCTGTATCTCCGACTCTCCCCGCAGGGCGCACTCGATTGCCGCGCAGGGGGGTATCAACGCAGCCAAGAACTACCAGAACGACAACGACTCGGTTTACCGCCTGTTCTACGACACGATCAAGGGCGGCGACTACCGTGCGCGCGAGGCCAACGTACACCGTTTGGCCGAGGTGTCGAATCTGATCATCGACCAGTGTGTGGCTCAGGGGGTTCCGTTCGCACGCGAATACGGCGGTCTTTTGGACAACCGTTCGTTCGGCGGCGCGCAGGTGTCGCGTACGTTTTACGCCCGCGGCCAGACGGGGCAGCAGCTTCTGCTGGGCGCTTACGCGGCGCTCAACCGCCAGATCGCGGCAGGGTCGGTGCAGAGTTTCCCGCGCCACGAGATGCTCGACCTGGTGATCGTCGACGGCAAGGCGAGGGGTGTGATAACCCGCAACCTGGTTACGGGCGAGATCGAACGCCATGGGGCCCATGCCGTGGTTATAGCTACGGGCGGGTATGGCAACGTATTCTTCCTGTCGACCAATGCCATGAACTCCAACGGTTCGTCGGCGCTGCAGTGCTACAAGCGGGGAGCCATGTTCGCCAACCCTTGCTTCACGCAGATACACCCCACGTGTATCCCGGTCCACGGAACGCAGCAGAGCAAACTGACTCTGATGTCGGAGTCGTTGCGTAACGACGGCCGCATATGGGTTCCTAAGAAGAAGGAGGATGTGGAACGCATAAGGGCAAAACAGATCAAACCGTCGCAGATCGCCGAAGAGGACCGCGACTACTACCTCGAGCGCCGTTATCCGGCTTTCGGGAACCTGGTTCCGCGCGACGTGGCTTCACGTGCGGCCAAGGAGCGTTGTGACGCCGGGTTCGGGGTCAACGACACGGGTCTTGCGGTATTCCTCGATTTCTCTACGGCCATTAAACGCCTGGGACAAAAAACCATAGAGGCTCGTTACGGCAACCTCTTCCAGATGTACGAGAAGATTACCGACGTCAACCCCTATGAGGAGCCGATGATGATCTATCCGGCCGTGCACTATACGATGGGCGGCATCTGGGTCGACTACAACCTCATGACCACCATACCTGGCCTCTACGCGATAGGCGAGGCCAACTTCTCCGACCATGGAGCCAACCGCCTGGGGGCTTCGGCCCTGATGCAGGGTCTGGCCGACGGATATTTCGTATTGCCCTACACTATCGGCGATTACCTCTCGAAGGAGATTCAATCGCCCAAGGTTGACACCTCGTCGAAGGAGTTCGAGGAGTCGGAAAATATGGTGCGTGCCAAGATTGCAGAGTTGCTGCGTATCCAGGGCAAGTTGTCGGTCGACGACCTGCACAAAAAGTTGGGTAACGTGATGTGGGATAACGTGGGCATGGCCCGTTCGAAGGAGAGCCTCGAAAAAGCTATCGTCGAGATCGAAGCCATCCGCAAGGAGTTCTGGAGCAATGTGAAGGTTACGGGGACCAACGAGGAGTTCAACCAGGAGTTGGAGAAGGCGTTGCGTGTCGCCGACTTCCTCGAAATAGGGGCGCTAATGGCCCGCGATGCGTTGCACCGCAAAGAGTCGTGCGGCGGTCACTTCCGCGTGGAGTACCAGACCGAAGACGGCGAAGCGCTGCGCGACGACCAGAATTTCGCTTATGTAGGCATTTGGGAGTATATGGGGCATGGCAAGGAACCCCAGATGCATAAAGAACCGCTGGTGTTCGAAACCGTACACCTCGCGCAACGCAACTACAAAGAATAACCCGATTCCCCTGACTTTTAAAATATCTGAATCATGAATCTCAAGTTAAAAATATGGCGCCAGAAGAACGCCAAGGATAGGGGAGAGTTCCAGATCTACAACGTCGAGAACGTTTCTCCCGACAGTTCGTTCCTCGAAATGCTCGATGTGCTCAACAATGACCTCATACACGCGGGCAAAGAACCCATAGTGTTCGACCACGACTGCCGCGAAGGTATCTGCGGTATGTGTTCGCTTCACATCAACGGCTTCGCACACGGGCCCGACAGCGAAATCACGACCTGCCAGTTGCATATGCGCAAGTTCAGGGACGGCGACACGATAGTCATCGAACCGTGGCGTTCGGCGGCATTCCCGGTGATCAAGGACCTGGCTGTGGACCGCAGCGCCTTCGACAAGATATTGCAGGCCGGAGGTTTCGTGTCGGTCAATACGGGCGGTGTTCCCGACGCCAATGCCATTCCCATTGCCAAGGAAGATGCCGACGAGAGTATGGACGCGGCCGCATGTATCGGTTGCGGAGCTTGCGTGGCCACGTGTAAGAACGGTTCGGCGATGTTGTTTGTCGGCGCACGTGTGTCGTCACTGGCCAAATTGCCCCAGGGCCGCATAGAAGGTGTCCGCCGTGCGAAGGCTATGGTGGCAAAGATGGACGAATTGGGATTCGGCAACTGCACCAACACCGGAGCCTGTGAAGCGGAATGCCCCAAAGCGATATCGCTGGCGCATATAGCCCGCCTGAACCGTGAGTTCCTCTATGCCAAGTTGCAGGACTAAGAAACTGTTTAATTTTCCTATGGAAAAACTTATAATACTTTCAATAGGAAATTAAGAAACTGTTTAAAAATATTTCTCTTGTTCTTTTCCATCTCTTCCCGTTATTCTTTTCCGCCGGTCTTTGCTCCATATTCCCGATATGCGGCTTCATCCCGGCGAAAAATACAACCGGGAATATATGAAAAATAATTTCGGTGATATTTTTAAACAGTTTCTTAATCTGTGGTTGTTTATGAAGAGTGTGTTTATTCTCTCGTTTTGTGCCATAACGCTTTGTAGCGCCAGTTATGCCCAGGTGAAAAAAGTGGAGGTTAATGTTTATGGCGATTTTGAAGTTATTGTAAGAGTTAACGACGACAGCTATGTGTCCGTCGATCAAAGCGGAGAAATTATAGATACGGATATAGAAGGAAAAACTTGGTACTATTCCTCCGGGAAAGTGGAGCAGATCGGGGGTACGAAATTTTGGTACTATCCCTCCGGGAAAATAGAGCAAATAGGCAGCGCGAGATTTTATTATGATTCATCCGGGAGATTGGAGCAGGGAAGCCGAAATATATCGGATAACGGAATAGTATTTCGCATGAAGGATAGATAGGGATTCAGAATTGTTTAATTATGCCGGTTTAGAGTCTGTGTAATTTTGTGATGAAAATATGATAAACGCCGGGAGCAGAGCGTCGAATCTGTTCGAAAACCACGGCCGGGGCGCCTTCCATATTTCCTCAAAAAACTTAGACAGTTTCTACAGTTTTGATTTTTTATAAAAAGCAGCAGCTAACTCCGGATAAGTAAACCATTAATTCATTTGTTTTTTAACTACTAATTCACATTTTTTATTATTAATACTTACCAAAACCACTTAATCTACAATGGGTATACTAACAATAGTGATCGTCGCCATCGTTTCGGCAGCTGTTACGGGATTTGCCGCTTACATGGTGGTCAACAAGGCCACCGAAGCGCGCAGGAAAATGATCCTGAAGGATGCTGAAACCGACGGCGAAATGATCAAGAAGGAGAAGATCCTTCAGGCAAAAGAGAAGTTCATCCAGTTAAAGTCGGAGCACGACCGTATGGTGAACGACCGCAATCAGAAACTCTCGCAGAGCGAGGGACGCATAAAGCAGACCGAGGCGAACCTGCAACAGCAACAACAGGAACTCGAACGTAAAAACAAGGAACTGGGCCAGCAACGCGAACAACTCGACACGCATCTGCAGGTGCTCGAAAAGAAAAAAGAGGAACTCGACAAAACGATCCGCGAACAGAATATGCGGCTCGAACAGATCAGCGGCATGAGCAGCGAGGATGCGAAGAATATCCTCATCGAAAATATGAAGGTCGAGGCCAAAGCAGATGCCATGGCCTATATCAACGAGACGGTCGAGGAGGCCAAGATGAGCGCCAACAAGGAGGCTAAACGCATCGTGGTGCAGACCATACAGCGGGTGGCCACCGAGACGGCGATAGAAAATTCGGTTACGGTGTTCAACATCGAGAGCGACGAGGTCAAGGGTCGCATCATAGGTCGCGAGGGGCGTAACATACGGGCGCTGGAGGCGGCTACGGGGATCGAGATCATCGTCGACGACACTCCGGAGGCCATCATACTTTCGGGCTTCGACCCGGTCCGCCGTGAGATAGCGCGTCTGGCGTTGCATCAACTGGTTACCGACGGCCGCATTCACCCGGCCCGTATCGAGGAGGTGGTAGCCAAGGTGCAGAAGCAGATCGAGGAGGAGATAGTCGAGGTCGGTAAACGCACGACAATCGACCTGGGAATACACGGGCTCCATCCAGAGCTGATCCGTCTGGTGGGCAAGATGAAATACCGTTCGTCATACGGGCAGAATCTGTTGCAGCACTCGCGCGAGACGGCCAATCTTTGCGGTATCATGGCTGCCGAACTGGGGTTGAACCCCAAGGCGGCCAGACGGGCCGGCTTGCTCCACGATATAGGCAAGGTGCCCGACGACGAGCCGGAGCTGCCGCACGCGATCATAGGCATGAAGCTGGCGGAGAAGTATAAGGAGAAACCCGACGTCTGCAACGCGATAGGCGCCCACCACGACGAGATGGAGATGACTTCGTTGCTGGCTCCGATAGTCCAGGTTTGTGACGCCATTTCGGGAGCCCGTCCGGGAGCGCGCCGGGAGGTGGTAGAGTCGTACATCAAGCGACTGAAGGAGATGGAAAACCTGGCGATGTCGTACCCTGGTGTGATGAAGACCTATGCTATACAGGCGGGCCGCGAACTTAGGGTGATTGTCGGCAGCGAAAAGCTTTCGGACCAGGAGGCAGACCAGTTGTCACACGACATAGCCAAGAAGATCCAGGACGAGATGACCTATCCCGGCCAGGTGAAGATCACCGTTATACGCGAGACGCGTGCGGTAAGCTACGCTAAATAGCAGTCTGGTCTCCCGTAGGGGCCGGAGGAGATACTCCCTGCGACATAACCCGATGCGATGCACCGGTTGCAATGTAACGGAGCGGGGGCCCCCCAACGGGGGGCGCGGGCCCCGATAAAATTAACCTGGCAAATCGTTTGCGGCCCGGGGGGAGTCTTGGCGGTAT
>JAVBMJ010000028.1:0-28617 GCA_031552535.1 Rikenellaceae bacterium | reverse complement strand
GATTTAATGATATTCCGGTGACGATTTCTGTGTGAAAATCAAGGCGCATAGCGGTGCCCTATGTAACGAGATTTTCACGCTGGAAAGCGGCCCGGAAGAACTTATAATACTTTCCATAGGAAATTTAGACAGACTCTAAGAAACTGTTTAAATTTCCTATGGAAGGTATTTTAGGTTTTTCCACAGGAAAATCAGACAGAATCTTTATATACATGCTAAGAAGCTGTTTTGAATTTATTAATCTCGTTTTTTTATTCTCTTTTCCGCGCTTTTTCGCGGTGTGATTCGTTAAATATGAGCCGCTATTCGCCTCATTCCTCCACAAAAAATCATCGACAAACAGATGTAAAATAACTTCGGTAATATTCTTAAACAGTTTCTAAGCCCGTTCACAAACACGGCAAATCCAATCCAGAACAGACTCGAAATAGGATGACAATAATTCTTATCCATTATTTTAAAGACACTTTGCATCTGTCCGCCCGGATATTTTTATTACTTTAGAGGTGGATTTAGAGATAGTATCATCTTGTTTTGCAAGTAACTTCCTGATAATGATTCAACTAATTGAATATGGCTACTTTTGAAGTGACCGGGGGATGCCGCCTGAGCGGCGAGATTACTCCGCAAGGGGCGAAAAATGAAGCGCTCCAGATCATATGCGCGACGCTGATGACACGCGAAAAAGTCACGGTGCACAACATTCCGGCCATCGTAGACGTATTGCAACTCATCGAGCTTCTGGAGGCAATGGGAGTCGAGGTGGAGAACCAGGGCGGCGGCACCTATTCGTTCAGGGCGGCTGACATCAGCGCTGATTATCTGTGCAGCGATGACTACCGCAGGAGGGTGGCGCGGCTACGGGGATCGATCATGATTGTAGGGCCGTTGCTTACCCGTTTCGAAACAGTGTATATGCCCAAGCCGGGCGGTGACAAGATAGGGCGGCGCAGGCTCGATACCCATATAATCGGGTTTCAGGCCCTCGGGGCAACGCGCAATTACGACGCGGGGGAGAATTTCTACACCATCGAGCGCGAACGGCGCCTGGAAGGAGCGGCAATGCTGCTCGACGAGGCGTCGGTCACCGGAACGGCAAATATAATAATGGCGGCGGTGTTGGCAAAAGGCACAACCGAAATATACAACGCAGCCTGCGAACCTTACGTGCAGCAACTTTGCAAGATGTTAAACCGTATGGGTGCGCGGATCTCGGGTATTCGTTCCAACCTGCTTACTATAGAGGGTGTCGACGAGTTGCAAGGCACGGATCACACGCTTTTGCCCGACATGATAGAAGTGGGATCGTTTATAGGCCTGGCGGCTATGACCCGCTCGGAGATCACGATTAAAAACGTGTCGTATGAGAATCTGGGAATCATCCCGGCGCAGTTCAAGCGCATGGGGATCAGGCTTGAGCAGCGCGGCGACGATATTTTCGTCCCGCGGCAGGAGAACTACGAGATAGAGAGTTTTATGGATGGCTCGATCATGACGATCGCCGACGCTCCGTGGCCCGGACTCACTCCCGATCTGCTGTCGGTGTTCCTCGTAGTGGCCACCCAGGCCAAAGGAGCCGTGTTGATACACCAGAAGATGTTTGAAAGCCGTCTTTTCTTCGTCGACAAACTCATCGACATGGGTGCGCAGATAATCCTGTGCGACCCGCACCGCGCCACGGTGATAGGGCACGACCACAATGTGCGCCTCAGGGCCACGCGCATGACCTCGCCCGATATCCGTGCCGGGGTGGCGTTGTTGATAGCGGCACTCTCGGCCGAGGGTAAAAGCGTGATTCAGAACGTGGAACAGATCGACCGCGGATACCAGGACATAGACAAGCGCCTCAATGCGATAGGGGCCAAAATAGTGCGCACCGACCCGTGTTAACTTTCCGGCCATGAGAAAACTGGGTTTATTACTTTGTGTGGCCTTTGTCGCTTTCCATGCGCAGGCCAGGGTGAAACTTCCCGCGGTGCTTGGCGACCACATGGTGTTGCAGCGCGAAACGAAGGTGAACCTTTGGGGGTGGGCCGCCGAAGGTAAAAAAGTAACTGTCGCCCCGTCGTGGGATAAAAAGGTCTATACCGCTACTGCTGGCCGCGACGGTAAATGGATCGCCACGGTGGAGACACCGCGTGCCGGAGGGCCATACAGCATCGTGATAAGCGACGGGGAGCCTGTTACGATAGGGGATATACTTATAGGTGAGGTATGGTTGTGCTCGGGACAGTCGAATATGGCTATGCCCGTAAGGGGCTTCGACCGCCAGCCGGTCGAAGGGTCGCTCGATGCGATCATCAAGGCCAAGCCGTCGCTTCCAGTGAGGATGTGCACCATTAAGACGGCCTACAGTAAAACACCTGTGGACGACTGCACGGCGGAGTGGAACACCAATACGCCTTCCTCGGTGGCCCGCACGAGCGCCACGGCATATTTCTTTGCCCGTTATGTGCAGGAAGCCCTCGGTGTCCCGGTAGGCATCATCGTCTCGGCATGGGGCGGCTCGAAGGTAGAGGCGTGGATGGACCGCCAGACATTGGGCGCCTTTACGGAGGTCGACCTCAGATTCCTCGATGATACGACCCGCGTGGCGGCGGCTCCCAAGACGCCTTGTGTTATATTTAACGCTATGATGGCTCCGCTTACAAATTACACTATACGGGGAATGCTGTGGTATCAGGGCGAGTCGAATAGCGATGCGGCGCTCTACCGCAGGATGATGGCGGCTTTTGTCGGCAGCCTGCGCCGGCAATGGGGCCAGAGCGACTTCCCGTTCTATTATGTGCAGATAGCCCCTTACCAGAGCAACGATGCCGACGGCACGTCGATGGCTTTGATCCGTGAAGCACAATTGATGGGAATGAAGGATATCCCGGGTAGCGGTATGGCCACCACGCTCGATGCGGGCGACCGGACTTGTATACACCCGCCGAAAAAGGCGGTAGTCGGGGAGAGGCTGGCCTATTGGGCACTTGCGAAAACCTACGGTGTGACCGGGTTCAATTGTTCGGGTCCTGTTTACAAGACAATGGAGGTGAAAAAAGAGCGTGCACTGCTCACATTCGACAACGCACCCGAGGGTGTTTCGCCGATATCGAGGGAATTGGCCGGATTCGAGATCGCCGGAGCGGACCGCGTATTCCATAAGGCACATGCCGTGGTCAACCCCAAAGACGGACGCCTGGCTGTATGGAGCGAAAATGTGACTGCGCCGGTCGCAGTGCGCTACGCTTTCCATAATTATGCCGAAGCGTCGCTGTTCGACTCGTTCGGGATTCCGGCTTCGTCGTTCCGGACCGACGACTGGGAAGATAGGAAATAGCCGTTTTACGGTACCGGGCTTGCCTTTTGAGACGCAATATCGGGTATGAATGGTTGCTGCCATTAGAGTCTGTCAGGTTTTCCTGTGGGAAAACCTGACAGACTCTAAGAAACAGTTTCTAAATTTGTCGGCGGGGGTATTGGCGGATGAAGGCAAATGCTATACCTTTACGACCGAAATGGCAAACCACGCATGAGCAGCTACCATACCCCTGTCTTGTTGGACGAATCTGTTGATTTGTTGAACATTAATCCTGCGGGAACCTACGTCGACCTTACTTTCGGCGGCGGCGGGCATTCGCGTGCCATACTCTCAAAACTGTCGGGCCGCGGAAGGCTTTTCGCTTTCGACCAGGACGCCGACGCCAAAGCCAACATTCCGCAGGGGGATAAGAGATTTACATTGTTACACAGTAATTTTCGCTTCATGCGCGGATGGTTACGTACGCACGGTGCGGGAGAAGTCGACGGGGTGCTGGCCGACCTGGGGGTCTCGTCGCACCATTTCGATACCGGTGAGCGCGGTTTCTCATTCCGTTTCGACGGACCCTTGGATATGCGCATGAATCCGTCGGCCAAGGTTTCGGCGGCAGATATAGTGAATGGGTATCAGGTCGATGAATTGACGCGTATTTTCGGCCAGTGGAGCGAATTGACTACGCCCTATAAGGTGGCCAATTGCGTTGAACGTGCCAGGCGGCAGGCTCCATTGACCACGATAGGGCAGCTCGTCGAGGCTGTAAAGCCCTGCACGCCGGCCCGTGAAGAGACTAAGTTCCTGTCGAAACTTTTCCAGGGTTTGCGCATCGAGGTCAACCGCGAGATGGAGGCCCTGGAGATGGCCCTTGAGCAGAGCCTTAAAGTGCTTAAGCCCGGAGGACGTCTCGTGGTGATATCCTACCATTCGCTCGAAGACCGCATGGTGAAGAATTTTATGCGTAGCGGTAACTTCACAGGAGAAGATACCCGCGATTTTTATGGGCGTAGCGTATCGCCTTTCACTGTGGTTACACGCAAGGCAGTCTCTCCCGGAGAGGAGGAAGTGGAGCGTAATCCGCGTGCACGCAGTGCCAGGTTGCGTGCCGCCGAAAAATTGTAATTACCTATGAAACGCAACGATATATCGCTAGACGAGTTGGTGGTAAGGGAAGTGTCGGAGGATGACCTCCACAACGATCCCCCTATCGAGGGGCCGCGCCACACGTTTTCGTGGCAGGCGGACGATGTTGCGGCTCCGTGGGACGATATCCCGGACGACGATTCGCTGACCGAACGCCATCGCTGGCGTCCGCAGGATGAGGCGTCGACCGGCGATGCAGCCGGTGTGGCGCACTGGCGGCGCGAAGCGGCCATAGAGGAAGAGATGGGCCGGCGCAGGGAGTGGGATGAGAAGTATGGGGTTCCGGACCGCGCCGGAAATGCGGTCGGGGAGGAAGCGGATAGCAACGAGACGCCCTCCGGTGGAGAACCGGAAGAGGCGACGGTGGAGCGGCAGGAGATTAGTGGTGGCGGGCATGGAGCGGAGCAGCCTGCCAAGGGAGATTCGGGCCGGCCGGGGCGAAACAGTGTAGGGACGCGGGAGAATGTAAAGGCAGGGGATGCCGGAGGAGAAGATGCGACAGATGGAGTTGCGTCGAAGTCTCCGGGCAAACCTTCGAGGATGCTTTCATATGTGCAGTCGATGGTTTCCGGCGAGGTTCTCGAAAAGTCACGGGTTAAAAAAATGTATCCTTTTATGCTCTATCTGGCTTTTCTTGCGGTGGTATATATCGCCAATGGATATAAGATGCAGTCGCTCAACCGCTACCATAACAATTTACTGAAAGAGGTACACGAGTTGCGGACCAAGTCGCTGACCCTGTCGTCGAAACGTGTGAATGCCACGCGCCGTACCACTATCGTGCAGGAAGTGGAACAGCGGGGGCTGGGCCTGAAGGAGCCTTTCGAGCCGCCGATGGTAATAGATAAATAGCCGTCGGACAGGGGTCTTGATTTGATACGGAACAAAAGCTATTTTAATAACTCCTGAGATTTGAGTCCGGAGGATTTTACCTTCCGGGCCTGACCGTTAAACGATGTCAGAAAAACAGACCATAAAAAAAGATATCCTTTCGAGGGTTAGATGGCTTTATGTCATCTTTTCCTTGTTGGGGATAGCTATAATGGGGCAGATCATGTGGCTGCAGTGGGGACCTTCGAGCCGCAAACTGATCGATGATGCCAGGACCATAGGGTACCGCCAGGATACGATCCCGGCCGACAGGGGCGACATCCTTGCGCGCGACGGGCGTATATTGGCCGTTTCGGTACCGATGTACCACGTTTTCGTAGATTTTACGGTGATCAAGGATTCGGTGTTCCGCAGCAATGTTGGAGGACTGGCCCAAAGCATGAGCTCTTTTTTTAAAGACAAAAGTAAAGACGCTTACGAAAAGATGTTGCGTGAAAGTTATACCGTGCGAAAAACATACAAGGTGGTGACCCCCCGTCGTGTGGATTACCTGGAACTAAAGGAGATACGTAAGTTTCCTATTTTCAACCTGGGGCGTTTCAAGGGGGGTATGATACCCGAACCGGTCAACCAAAGGGTCTATCCGCACGGGTCGCTGGCGCGGCGGACCATAGGTAACGTGAATATCGAGGGCCAGGGGTGCGGCATAGAGTTGCAGTTCGATGAGAAATTGCGCGGGCAGGGAGGCCGGGCCATGAAACTTAGGGTTACTTCTGACTTCTCGATGTATATCCCCGACCAGGAGAACCTCGAACCGATCAACGGTGTTGATATACTTACGACAATAGATGTCGATTTGCAGGACGTAGCGGAGAATGCACTTAAGGAGACACTCGAAAACCGTAATGCCGAGTGGGGTACGGCCATCGTGATGGAGGTTGCCACTGGTGAGATACGGGCCATAGCCAACGTGCACAGGACTGGCCCGGGTAAATTCCGCGAAGACAACAACTACGCCATATCCGAGATACCGGAACCGGGTTCGACGTTCAAAATCGCCACGCTGATGGCTTTGCTGGAAGACGGCATGCCGTTGGAGGCGCGGTATAACACCAACCAGAAACGTCCCGAAATCTATGGACTGGGTGATGTCAAGGATTCTCACGACTGCGGCATCTGCGACCTGAAGGGACTGCTGGAGCAGTCGTCGAACCGTGGTTTCGTGATGGCGGTTTACGACCGTTTCCACGACGATCCCTCGCGGTTTGTCGACCGGATATGCGCCATGGGCTTCGATAAGCCACTGGGTATGCAGATCCCCGACGAGGCCAGGCCGCGGGTGACGCGCCCCGGCTCGTCGTCGTGGAGCAAACTGTCGCTTACCAAACTGCCTTATGGTTATGCTTTGGGCGTTACCCCCATGCACACTCTGATGCTCACCAACGCCATTGCCAACGGAGGCAAGATGATGCGTCCGATGATAGTTAAAGAGTTGCAACAGATGGGGGTATGCGTTACGCCTTACTCCCCGGAGGTGGTCAATCCGCAAATATGTTCCGAGAAAACGTTACGCCAGATCCAGGAGAGCATGCGCGGTGTGGTCGTCAACGGCACTGCCCGGTCGATATTCAAGGACAGCCATGTGAAGATCGCGGCCAAAACGGGTACGGCACAGATGTACCGCGACTCGATGGGAGTGTACCGCGACCGCAACGGGGTTTTGCGCAAGCTCAAGGGGTATGTCGACCGCAACCAGGGGCGCTACTACTTCGGGTCGCTGGTGGGATATTTTCCAGCTGATAATCCCAAGTACAGCTGTTTTGTGGGTGTAAAAGTCTACAACTCGCCTTCGTCGCCCAATAAGTACTACGGAGCGGAAATTGCGGGACCCGCATTCCGGGCCATAGCCAACCGGGCGTACGGGTCGGGGGTCGAGTGGCAGAAGGCGATAGAAGGTAATAAAACCAACCGTACGATGCCACCGGTCAAAGGCGGTAATCTGGCGGAAGTCCGTGCAGTGGCGGCCGAGTTGTCGTTGCCGGCCCATATCATGCGCTCGGACAGGGGTTGGGGGCAGTTGGGGGCCGATTCCTCACAAATAGAAGTATTACAAACCATCGTTGAGGACGGGACGGTCCCCAATGTTATGGGCATGGGGCTTAAGGATGCGATTTATCTGATGGAGCGTAGCGGGCTTAAAGTGGTTTTCGCAGGCAGGGGGAAAGTGGTTGCGCAGTCTCTGGAGGCGGGGGCGCCTGCTGTGAGGGGGACGGTGGTGACGCTCTCGCTCGGGCTATAGTGTGGTATAATTTTTCAGTATATGAAGAGTGTTAAAGAACTTATAACGGGGATCGGGGCCTGTAAAATCTACGGTAGCGATGAGGTGGAGGTACATTCGCTGGGCATGGACTCGCGTGCGGTGGAGCCGGGAGGGATGTTCTTCGCCATACGCGGCACCTCTTCCGACGGCCACGCCTACATCGATGCTGCCATAGGGCGTGGAGCGGTGGCCGTGGTGTGCGAGGAGATTCCCTCCCGCCGGGACGATGGTGTCACCTACATCGTGGTGGCCGATTCGGCGGCGGCAATGGGGCACATTGCGGCGGCGTTCTACGGCCATCCTTCGCGGCGGCTGAAACTGGTTGGGGTTACCGGAACCAACGGAAAAACCACCACTGTAACGTTGCTTTACGAATTGTTTCGCCGCCTGGGATACCGTGCCGGGCTTATATCCACCGTTGTCTACCGCATAGGCGACCGCGAGATAGAGGCTACACACACCACGCCCGACGCAATACGCCTTCAGGAGATGATAGCCGGGATGGTCGACGAGGGATGCGACTACTGCTTCATGGAGGTTTCGTCGCACAGCGTGGTGCAGCACCGCATCGGGGGATTGACGTTCGCGGGCGGCATCTTCACCAATATAACCCTCGACCATCTTGACTACCACGGCACGATGGCTGAATATATACGTGCCAAGAAGATGTTCTTCGACACCCTGCCCCGCGAAGCGTTCGCGCTGGTCAACGTCGACGACCGCAACGGACGGGTGATGGTGCAGAACACGAAGGCCGCGGTAAAGACGTTCTCGATGAGGGAGATGGCCGATTACCGTTGCCGCATCGTCGAGAAGGGATTCGGGGGCATGCTGCTCAATATCGACTCCACCGAGGTGTGGGTAAGGCTTATCGGAGGATTCAACGCCTACAACCTTTTGGGGATTTACGGGGCTGCGATGTCGCTGGGGCAGAAGAAGGAGGAGGTGCTGACTGCGCTCAGTACGCTTGAAGCTGTTAGCGGGCGTTTCGAGTACCTGCGTTCGCCCCGCGGCGTGACAGCCATCGTCGACTACGCGCATACACCCGACGCGTTGCAGAATGTGATCGACACGATAAATGATGTAATCTCTCCCGGCCAGAACCTGTATGTAGTGGTGGGCTGCGGCGGCAACCGCGACCGCACGAAACGGCCTGTGATGGCCCGTATCGCTGTCGAGGGTAGCCGTATGGCGATACTTACGTCGGACAATCCGCGGCGCGAACGCCCCGAAGATATTCTGCAGGAGATGCGCGACGGGTTGAAGAGCGGCGACCGGTATCTGGTGATCGCCGACCGCCGCGAGGCCATACGCACTGCGGCTTCTCTCGCCGGAGAGGGCGATGTGATCCTTATTGCAGGCAAAGGCCACGAAACATACCAGGAAATCGACGGAGTGCGCCACCATTTTGATGATAAAGAAGAAATAAGCCGTATCTTCGCCGTGGAATAACAGATATCCTTCATCGAAAGGCATAGGCCGCCGGTTGTTTTGCCGGGGCGGACGGCTTATCGGGTGCCGGCATTTGTTATGGGGCGTCGACCAGCCTGGCTTTGTCCGGGCGGATTCTATGAAAACAAAATACATGGCTACATCTACCAGGCAGCATCTCATATCAGGGGTGATCTACACCGCCATAGCTAAATACTCCCAGATCGTCATACAGCTTGTCGTGACGGGGATCCTGAACCGTTTGCTGACTCCGGGCGAGATCGGTATAGTCAGTATCGCGACTATCGTGATCGTTTTCTTTTCGATCTTCAGCGACATGGGGATCGCCCCGGCGATAGTGCAAAACAAGGACCTTACCCGTGACGACCTGTCGAACATCTTCTCTTTTACGGTCTGGTCGGGGTTGGCGCTTTCGGTGCTGTTCTTCTTTTCGTCGTGGTGGATAGCGTCGCTCTACGACTCGCCAGCGCTGGTGGTGATATGCCAGTGGCTGTCGCTGAACCTGCTTTTCGCTACGGTCAATATTGTGCCTAATGCGCTGTTGTTGAAAGATAAACGGTTCGACTTCATCGCATGGCGCACGGTGGCGGTGCAGCTTTTGACAGGAGTCATAGCCGTGGCCACGGCTTATATGGGCGCCGGCATGTATGCGTTGCTCGTGAACCCTATCCTGTCGGCTATCGCGCTGTTCTTTATAAATATATACCAATATCCGCAGCGGATGCGCCTGACGCTGGGCCTGGGATCGATGAAGAAGATATTTTCGTTTTCTTCGTATCAGTTCCTGTTCAGTTTCATAAACTATTTCTCGCGCAACCTCGATAAATTGCTTCTCGGGCGTGTTATGAACACGAGCCAGCTTGGTTACTACCAGCAGTCGTACCGGCTGATGCTGATGCCGCTCCAGAACATAACAAGCGTGCTGACACCGGTGATGCACCCGGTGTTTTCCGACCTGCAGAACGACTATGCGCGCCTGTCGTCGTCGTACCTAAAGATAGTCAGGTTGCTGGCTCTGATCGGATTCCCGCTTTCGGTGTTGCTATATTTCACCTCGCGCGAGCTTATTATGATCTACTGCGGCGACCAGTGGGAGGCGTCGATACCTGTGTTCGAGATACTGGCACTGTCGGTGGGGGTGCAGATGGTGCTGTCATCGTCGGGGGCTATATTTCAAGCAGCCAACGCACCGAAGGTGATGTTTCTCAGCGGTCTGATGTCGACCATCCTGACGGTGGCCGGCATATTGGTAGGGCTGTTCTGGTTCCGCACTATCGAAGCTGTGGCTTGGGGGGTTTGCATAAGTTTTGCCATCAATTTCTTCCAGTGCTATATATTGATGTACAAAGTTACTTTCAAACTGCCTTTGCGCGATTTTTTCAAACAGTTGTATTCCTCTCTGGCACTCAGCGTTATACTCATAGCGGTGATGTGGGGCGTTTCGCGGTTCTTGCCCGCGATGCCGTCGGTGCCGTCGCTATTCGTGAAAGGGTCGATAGCATTGATTGTCGGGGCCTCTTATGTGCAGATAACAAAAGAATTGGATATATTTGCACTGGTTAAAAAAATGGTCAATAAGGCTCTAAGGCGATGAAAGTATTTTTCCTTATATTCCACGGCTTCGAGGATTTCAGCGGGATCACTAAAAAAATCCGCGCCCAGATAGCGGCATTCCGTGCCAATGGCGCCCAAACCACACTGTGTTATCATCGGATAACACCCGAAGGCAATCAGGAAATGGTGCTCGAAGACGGCACCGTGATCATAGATTACGGCAGCGGGATCGCAGGAAAAATACGTAAGCGTATAGATTTCATGCCCATAGGCGACTATGTGGTCCGCGAGAAATTCGATATGGTCTACATGCGTTACGACCATAACGCCAGTCCTTTCCTGGGTGCCATGCTGCGCAAACTTAAAAAGGCGGGGATAAAAGTCGTGATGGAGATACCTACTTATCCCTATGACAGCGAGTATACAGGTTATCCGCTTAAATTTCGCATGAGGCTCTATACCGACCGCCTGTTTAGGCGGCGTATGGCCCGCGAAGTGTACCGCATCGCCACTTTTTCCGACCACGCGGAGATATTCGGCACCAGGACGATCAATATTTCCAATGGGATAGACTTTGCGCAGATACCGCTCAAATCTGCCGCCGCACCCCATCCCGGCGAACTTCGCCTGCTGGCCGTAGCACAGATACATTACTGGCACGGCTTCGACCGCCTGATACGCGGACTGAACGAATATTACTCGAAACCCCACGAAGTTAAAGTGCTGTTCGACATCGTTGGCGACGGCTTCTTTGCCGACACCGAGCCGTTGCACCGACTGGTCGAAGAGGGCGGCACGGGCGAGTATGTCCGTTTCCTGGGAGCCAAGTCCGGAGCTGGGCTCGACGAATGTTTCGAGTGGGCCGACATGGGAGTGGCAAGTCTGGCCCGCCACCGCAGCGGGATCACACACCTCAAGTCGCTCAAAAACCGCGAATATGCCGCACGTGGCATTCCGTTCGTATATTCCGAAATAGACACCGACTTCGAGGCAATGCCCTACATCATAAAAGCACCCGCCGACGAGTCGCCCATAGACATCGCAAAGATCGTCGACTTCTACTTCTCACACCAATTCAACCCCGCAACAATACGCGCCTCGATAGAGAAAACACTATCATGGAACGTACAAATGCACAAAATCCTCACCGAAACAAACCTGATATAAATATAAAGTCCGTTTTATCTATACAGCCTCGAACTGCCGCTTTTTTGAGGAAAAAGCGGCGCAAAAACCTTCAATCCATACCTTGCTCTGATTTATAGCAGTTAGTTTAGAGGCAGGAAAGCCTTAAGTACAAACAGATAAAGAAGGCTTTCCTGCCTCTAAACTAACTGCTACAGGTCGAAGTAAAGTAATGATTAAAGTTCTTTGGGCGACTTTCTCGAAAGAAAGTCGCAGTTGAAGACGGTATAGATAAACCGGAGGTTTAATTTGCATAGAGTTATGAGTGTAGTTGCTATTATTTTCTGGGTATTTTTTGGGTTGGTGTTTTACACTTACCTTGGATACGGCATCTTGTTATATTTGATGGTGAAGGTCAAGGAGTTGTTTTGCAAGCCCAAGACGTTGGTGCTGCCTGATGAGTTGCCTGAGGTAACGTTGATGATCGCGGCTTATAACGAGGAGAGTGTGGTTGCGGAGAAGATGGCCAACTGCCTGGCTTTGGACTATCCCGAGGATAAGTTGAAGTTGGTTTGGGTCACCGACGGGTCGAACGACCGCACGAATGAGCTTTTGGGGGAGTATCCGCGTGCCGGGGTTCTGTTCGACCCTGCGAGGCGTGGCAAGACGGCGGCATTGAACCGTGCTATAAAGTTTGTCCGCACTCCGCTGGTAGTTTTCACCGATGCCAATACGATGTTGAACCGCGAGGCTATCCGCGAGATAGTGTTGCTGTTCACCAATCCCAAGGTGGGTTGTGTGGCGGGTGAGAAGCGTGTTGCGGCGGGTGATGCGGGTGGTGCGGCGTCGAACGAGGGTCTTTATTGGAAATACGAGTCGGCGTTAAAGTCGCTCGACTGGCGGTTTTACAGTGCTGTGGGTGCTGCGGGTGAGTTGTTTGCCGTCCGTACGGAGCTCTTCGAGGAGATGGAGAGCGACACGCTGCTCGACGATTTTATCATGTCGATGCGCATAGCTTCGCGCGGCTATCGCATAGCCTATGGCGACAGGGCTTATGCCGTGGAGGGCGGGTCGGCCAACATGAAGGAGGAGGAGAAACGCAAGGTGCGCATTGCGGCCGGCGGGCTGCAGTCGATTTGGAGGTTGGGTTACCTGTTTAATATTTTCCGCTATGGCATGCTTTCGTTCCAGTACGTTTCGCACCGTGTGTTGCGTTGGTCGGTGACGCCTGTGGCGCTGTTTCTGCTACTGCCGTTAAATGTTGCGCTGGTCGCCTCCGGTTATCCTCCGCAGTGGCTATACTTGGTGCTGCTGGCGGGGCAGGTACTGTTTTATGCCGGTGGTTTGGGTGGTTATCTCCTGTCCAAACGCGAAGCGAAGGGTAATGTACTGTATGTGCCTTATTATTTTTTGTTTATGAACATCAACGTTATAAAAGGAGCCATGTACCTGCGCAAAAAGCGAGGGACGGGCGTTTGGGAAAAGGCGAAGCGGGCATAGCGGAGTGATGTTTACTACTGCTTGAAATTTTCACAATACACCTGACGTGAGGTCGAGACCAATAGAAAGTGACTCTTTGGGGTAATATGGACAAGAGTGGCTGTAGATTTTCTGGCTGATACTCATGAAAAATCTGAACTCTTTCACGGAGCTCAGATTTTTTTCGTGAATAACAACTTGCCAAAATCGGTCCATTTTGACCACATTATCTTGCCTGTCTAACACATCGTTTCAAGCGCACGTGCCAACTGGTCGGGACACGAAGTGCCTTTTCCTTTGCAGTCGATTCCCCGTAGCCGCGCAATGGCGTCGGCTATGCTCATTCCTTCGAGCAGCCGCGATATCCCCTGCGAATTCCCGTGGCAACCCTTAGTAAAACGCACGTTGACTATGACTCCGTCTTCGGCTTCGATCTCTATAAGGCGCGAACAGACTCCACCTTCGGGAGTGTATTCCAATCGTTTGTGCATTATCAGAAATTTATGAGTTTCAATTCCTTCTTTGCTTGTTCGATAGTCACGTAATTAAAGTGCCACCACTCGTTAGGTATAGTGTGAAACCCGGCTTCGGTCATAACTTTACGCAACAGACGGCGGTTATTGTAAGCCTGCTGTGATATACGGCCCTCGTCGAGCAACTTTTCCTCTATGTCTATCCGCGCCAATTCGCCCAGATGGTCGAATTCTGTGCCCATATCTAATGGATTACCCGAACGATCTACTATCGAAACGTCGACGGCGACTCCGTAATTATGCAACCCTCCCTTGGCGGGATTGGCTACATAACCGGCCTTAGAAGTTCCTGCTACGGCATTCCACATCGATCTTTGCACTGAAACAGGGCGCGCCGCATCGTAAACCACAAGGCTCAATCCTTGGTCGAGATGTCTTAACGTCTGTTGGGCCTGGTGGAGTGCCCTGGCCGCCTGCGGCGTTGCAAAAGCCTTGTTGATATCGTTATACATCACCCGGCCCATGAAATTATCAGGAGTGGCGTACACCAGCCTGACGGCTACCGTAGGGGCTGCCTCCGAGATATCGGTCAAGCCCATTGCCCGCAGACGGGTTTCGGTGGGCGTGTCGGGGCCTAAGATGCGTGCAGAGTCGGTGCACAGCAACCCTTCGAGGTGGTCTATTTCATGCTGGAAAATGATGGCCGTAAAGCCACGAACGATTTCCGTTACGATCTTACCCGTCTCTTCGTCGGTGTAGTATATCGTTATTTCGTTTGACCGCAGCCTCGCAGAGCGCGTATCGGGAATGGACAGACATCCTTCTACAGAAGGCTGGTTACGTGGGGAATAGTATTGTATATAGGCATTCGGATAGATCTCGAACGGCTCACCTTCCTTATCAAAACGCTGCACGGCGATCACCCTGCGGTGCACTCCCACCTGTGGGGCGGCTATGCCCACCCCTTCCTCCTCCGGGTTCTGCACTGTGGCCAGCATCCTTGCTTTCAGTATCTGGTAATACGGCGATTTCAGATCGCGATGTGTGAGGTCTGTCGACTTTGTGCGTAGAAAAAGAGAGTCGGCACGGTCGGTAGTTTTCACCACGGTCATGATACCGCTTTCTGGATCGGTGCCGATGAGGCTCTTTTCAGTTTTTGTGAATGAAGTGCACGAAGATAACAAGGCCGGAGCGACAAGCGTCACAGCCATTAAAATGAGTAGGTGCCGTTTCATAGGTGTCAGTTTGAGGTACTGTAAGCCTGCCTTAAAAACCTTATGGAAAATTGTACAATCATAGACAAACTCTCACAAAAATAAAAAATAGCACCGGATTTTATATAAACTCCAATAATTTTCACAAAAAATTTATTAGGACTTGTTCCCACGCCTTGGTATCTATCCGGGATTTTTCGGGCATGCCATTCTCGCTGAAAGCAAAGACCGTATTTTTAAGGATGTAATCCGTATAAACCGGGTTATAAAGGCATTTTTTTGCATCGCCATTTTGACTCTGTCCTTCTTCTGCTTGCAAGGCTATGCCTTGCAAGCAGAATCTGCGGGCGCCGGTTCAAAAAAGAGACAGTTAGATCGAACCGTTAATTAGAAGCTATTTGGATTTGTTAACGAGATTATTTTATATCGGTTTGCCGGTGATTTCTCGCGGTGGGATGAGGCGAATAGCGGCCCCTGTTTAACGAATCACACCGCGGGAAAGAGGATAAAAGAACGAGATTAATAAATTCAAAACAGCTTCTTAGTATTGCTAATTGAATCTCAGGGAGTCCAGTTGCTTTATTTTCAGGCTGTCCGGGAGCATGCCTTTCAACTCGGCCAGCATGCGGTCGCGCACGACTTCGAAATCGTGCCGGTTGGTTTTGGCGATGGGCTCGGCAGGTGTGGTGGGGACTTTCAGCGGGTCTATCGCCTTGCCACCCTGCCAAAGGCGGAAGTCGAGGTGTGCGCCCGTGGAAAGGCCCGTGGAGCCCACATAACCTATCAGTTCGCCCTGCGACACCCGTTTGCCCCGGGCAATCCCCTTGGCGTACCCTTTTAGATGCAGGTAGCCTGACATAAAATTTTGCGAATGCTTTATTTTCAATGTGTTGCCTCCACCTCCGCCCCAACCTTTGTATTCCACCACCCCGTCGGCGACGGCATGCACCGGCGTTCCGGAAGGCGCGGCGTAGTCGACCCCGTGGTGCGGGCGGCGTATCTTCAATACGGGATGCAGGCGTGAATTGGAAAAGCGCGACGAGATGCGCGAAAATTTTAACGGGGCTTTCAAAAAATTCTTTCGCAGCGAGTTGCCGTTCTCATCCCAATACGACACCTTGTCGTTCTGTTTGAATGGTATGGCGTAATAGTCCTTCCCGGCGTGATTGAATACCGCCCCCCAGATGCGGCCGATGCCTATCGACACCGAATCGACCGACAACTCATCGTAAATCACCGTGAAATGGTCGTCCTTCTGCAAGCCGAAAAAGTCGATGCTCCAGGCATATATATCCGAGAGGTCCATAGCCATCGCCGGAGTCATGCCTGCATCGATCATGCTGTTCCACAGCGAGGTGGATATGGTTGCACTACGCATTTTGCGCTCCTTGGCCACCTCCTTTTCGAAAGTGGACACATGCAGCGAGTCGCCGCACGAAATGACCAGGTAGTGCGTACGGTCGATCTCGTAAACGAAATATTCGAGACGCGAGGTCGAGTCCGCGGCCAGGAACACCGTGTAGGGATGGCCGGCGCGTATGTTGCGTAGCGGGAACACCGGTTCAGTTGTCCGTGCTATGGCATCGACACCTGCGGCGCCGATCCCATAGCAGCCCAATAACGACGAAAGGGTTTGCCCGCTCGTAACCTCGCCTTTTTCGAGGCTGTACTGTTCGTACGGTATGCCGAACATTGTAGGCACTTCCGGTTCGGGCTCCGCCACGGCTTCCGCCGAAAACCAGCCCAGCCTGTATGATACAACCCATACGATAACCACACCGGCCAACAGTCCGGCAGACAACATCAACGCCTTTTTTCTTCGTCCCGTCATGTTCAGAGCCTGTTTAAATTTATATGGTTCGTTTCCCCGGGGAGGGGACTGCCGCTTTTTGACGCATCGCGCCTTTTGATATTACTTTGCGTAGAGAGTGGCAAAGCCGTCGGCCAGCAGCCACACCGGGCGGAGGGCCGAAGTCGTTCGCGTTGCTCCGATTGGCCTCTCCGCTGGCTGCAGGCCGACCGGAGGCACCGCGTCTGTTGATATTACTTTGCCATGACACGACGTGCGGGGTTCCTCTGAAAAATAATATCCGGAAACTGGTTAAATTTCCTTTGAAAAGTTATACCGCCTCTTATAATACTTTATAGAAAAACTTACTCCATATAACTTGAGTTGTCCCAGCAGTGGGTACACAACTCCTCTTTCTTGAGCCCTATTGCCTCCACCAGGTCTTCCAACCGCTGGAATTGCAGCGTGTCGGCCCCGATAGCCTTGCGCATGACCTCGACCATGCGGGCGTGGCGCTCCGATTCCGGATCGGCATATTCGGCCAGCAGTTCCGGCGAAAACTCCTCGCAACCCTCCAGGTCGCGTATCACGCGCCGCGTGTAGAGGTCGAACGTAGAACGCGACGTAGAAAAATTAAGGAAAACACATGGATAGATCAAAGGTGGGCATGCCAGGCGGATATGCACTTTTTCGGCACCCGACTCGACCAGCTTCACTATATTGTCTTTCAACTGCGTGCCTCGCACTATCGAGTCGTCCATCAGCAGCATCCTCGCCCCACGCGTGAACGCCTCGTTGGGGATAAGTTTCATCTTGGCTACCAGGCTGCGCATCGACTGGTTCTGCGGCATGAAACTGCGCGGCCAGGTGGGGGTGTATTTCACTATAGCCCTCTTGTAGGGGACCCCGCGGCGGTTGCTGTATCCCACGGCGTGACCTATACCCGAATCCGGGATGGCCGAAATGAAGTCGACGTCCTCACGCTTCACCGCGTCACGGTCGGCTATGGCCGCACCGCAACGGTAGCGCGCCGCCTCGACGTTAACTCCCTCGTAGTCCGACGAAGGGTAGCCGTAATATACCCACATGAACGAGCATATCTGTTTGTGCGCCCCGGCCGGGACCACCTCGGTTACTGAATCCGGAGTGATGAACACCGCTTGCGACGGGCCCAGCTCCATATGGAACTTATAGTCGAGATTGGCATACGACGAACTCTCGGTGACCGCCGCAAACCCGTCGTCGTTACGTGCCACAACCACCGGGATACGACCGAAACGGTCGCGGACGGCATAAATACCCTCGGGTGTTAGCACCATGAAGGTGCACGACCCGCGGACTTTACGGTGCACCATCTCGATACCCTCGCGGAAAGTGTTGCCATGCGAGATCAAAATAGCGACCAGTTCGGTAGGATTGATCGTGGAACCGGAAAGTTCAGCGAAATTGACCTTCTGCGAAAGCAGCTCGGCCGACAACTCCTCGATGTTGTCAATACGGCCTATCGTCACCACCGAGAAACGCCCCAGGTGCGAGGTGAGCGTAATGGGCTGCGATTCCGCATCGCTGATGACACCTATGCCCGAGCATGCCCCGCGGAACTTCTCCAGGTCGGGCTCGAACTTATTGCGGAAGTAGCCGTTGTCGAGCGAGTGGATCGCCCGCGTGAATTTTCCCCCGTGATAGAAGGCCATACCCCCTTTTTTCGTGCCGAGGTGAGAATGGTAGTCCGTCCCATAAAAAACATCTGCGACGCATTCGCGCCTTGAAACCGCTCCGAAAAAACCGCTCATCTTATTATAATTTTTTGGGAAACCTGCCGGCCTGTCACGAAAGCGACCTCTGCACGCCGTACCGTAAAAAATCCGGACCGTTCCCCGATTCTCCGCCCCAGGCTTCCCTCCCTGCGGGGCGAAGCCCCGTAGAACAGATTCGGGGCATATTCAATTTATTTCAGCCTGTTGCTTATCAGGTGTATAAATTCCTCTCGGGTTTGCATCTGGGAGAGGAATACCCCCGTGAACGCCGACGTCACCGTCGACGAATTCTGTTTCTGGACACCGCGCATCTGCATGCACATATGGCTCGCTTCGATAACCACGGCCACACCCATCGGGTTCAGCGCCTCCTGGATGCAATCCCTGATCTGCACCGTAAGACGCTCCTGTACCTGCAAACGGCGGGCATAAGCCTCCACCACGCGGGCGATCTTCGAAAGCCCCGTGATGTAACCGTTGGGAATGTAGGCCACATGGGCCTTGCCGTAAAACGGGATGATATGGTGCTCGCAAAGCGAATACAGTTCGATGTCCTTTACGATGACCATCTGTTTGTACTCTTCTTTGAACTTTGCCGAAAGCAGGATCTCCTTAGGATCGCAGGTGTAGCCCTGCGTGAGGTAAAGCATCGCCTTGGCCAGACGCTCCGGAGTTTTCAGCAGGCCCTCGCGCGAGGGATCCTCTCCGAGTATGGCGATAATCTCCTTATAATGCGAAGCCAGTTTGCCGACCACGTCGGCCGAGAACGACTCCTCCTTGGAATAAAGGTCTTCCATGTGTTTTCTATTGGGGACAAGTGCATCGCGGACGCACGGCATCTTTTGTCATAACTCTGCCTGGAACAGGCCCCGCCAGGGACGTATTCTATGCTCTGCAAATATAACCATTCCCCGCAAGAATTCCGCAAACTTTACATTTTGTTAACCTCGATACACCGGTTGCGGGAGAGCAATAGTGAATAACCAAACTGCAGCTCGCGAGAATATTTATTAGAAAGGATGCCGCATGCCTGCCGCAATCCTACTTACGCCACACTCGGCGCAACATCCCCTTGGCCTTCAGGAAACTCGCGACATGGCGTTCGCTTTTCTTGGCGTAGATATCGGCAATCGTGATTAGAATGCCCGTCTCCTCGACATTGCCGAAATCGGGATTGCATACCGTGCCGAATACCCGCATCGACGGCGAAAGATTCATATAGGAATTGATCAACGGGGGGACATTCTCGTTGCGTGCACGTATCTCACGTACCAATATTTTGTAATTCCCCTCATAGGTTGGCTCACAGAAAAGGGCATCCATAGCCCCCGTGTCGATATCCAGTTCTATCGGATAAAGCGGCTCGACAAGATGGCCGGTATCGGGGAAGTAGCGGCGCAGGAAATAGATCAGGATATTGCGCGCCTCCCTGTTGTAGTCGCCATACATGGTGACCTTCCCGAAGAAGTACTTCATGTCGGGATTCTTGACCATCAACGCCCCGAGGCCGTCCCACAGGTTGTCCAGGGCATATATCCCTTTCGGATTCACACGTGTGCCCTGGTAGTCGGGATGGACGAAAGAGCGGCCGAGTTCGATAGTATAAGGCAGAATCTCGCGGCGGAAGCGGTCGCTGAAACGGAAATAGTGTTCGGTAGAAAGATGCTTCCTGTGACTGCTGCGCGAAACTATGTAGCGATAGCCTCCGACGATCTCGCGTGAGGCCGGATCCCACACTACCAATTGCTTGTAGCCTCCCTTAACCGTGTCGAGTTCGTCGATATCGACTTCACACCCCGTTCCGCCCCCAGCCGCCCGGAAAGCCAGTTCGCGCAGACGGCCTATTTCCGTCATCGTATTGGGACTATTATGGGCCGTAACGACATATATCCGGTTACCGGCGTTGTTCGTCGTACGGAGCAGGCGTCTGCCGGTAAGTTCACGCTCTATAAGGGAACGCTCTACGGGAGGGATTATGGGTTGCATTATTGAGAATTATGGCGTATCAAAACAAACGCCCTGACTACGCTACAAAGGTAAAAAAACTATTTGGAATATTTTCAACTTCCCCCTTGCGGACACGTTAACAATCGGATTATCGAAATTTTTCGGGGCGGGCGCGCAGCGCTTTGAATTACTTCGAACGGGAACAGCAACGTACAAAATAATACCGGGCAGGTCCATGAGGGGGCCTGCCCGGCAAAACACTATGTCGTCCTACTGCCGGCGGCAAGACTCATCCGCCGGCCCGATTTACAGCTCCATGGTCCAGCCATAGGGATCGGCCTCTTCGCCGTATTGTATGGCTCGCAGGCGGGTATAGAGCTTCTCGCTCCACGGCCCGGCGGTGGTGCCGTCTCCATATACATATTTCTTACAATCCAGGGGATCGAAAATAGTCCCTATCGGGGAGATGACGGCTGCCGTACCGCATGCGCCAGCTTCCTCGAACGTGGGCAGTTCCTCGAACAGCACCGGACGGCGCTCTACCTTAAGACCCATATCCGCAGCCAACGTGCAGAGGCTCATATTGGTGATCGAAGGCAGCACCGACTTCGACGCCGGAGTGATATAACAGCCATTCTTAATCCCGAAAAAGTTGGCCGCCCCACACTCGTCTATATAGCGTTTCTCCTTGGCATCGAGGTACAGTACTCCCGGGTAGCCCTTCGCATGGGCCTCGACACCCGACGTCAGCGACGCCGCGTAGTTGCCGCCGGCCTTGATATGGCCCGTCCCGTTGGGTGCCGCGCGGTCGTGGTCGCGGTCGATGATGACGCTGATCGGGCGGAAACCCTCCTTATAATAAGGACCCACCGGCGTCACGAAGATCACGAAAAGGTACTCCGAGGCGGGACGCACTCCAACCTGGGCACCTGTGCCGATCAACAGAGGGCGGATGTAAAGCGACGCTCCCGTGCCGTAAGGCGGGATCCAGCGCCGGTTGGCCTCGACGGCCTTGCGAACCGCCTCGACGAACAGTTCCACCGGAGGAGTCTGCATTTGCAGGTATTCCCCCGACGAGATAATCCGCATGGCGTTGTCCTCCACACGGAAGAGCCTCACCTTGCCGTCTTTGCCGCGGAAGGCCTTCAAGCCTTCGAACACCTCCTGCCCGTAGTGGAGGCAGGTGGCGGCCATGTGCATCGTTATAGTTTCGTCGGCCGTCAACTCCAGGTCGCTCCATTTTCCGTCGCGCCAGTAGCTGCGAACATTGAGGTCGGTCTTCATGTAACCGAACCCGATATTCCCCCAATCGATATTCATCATGGCATATATTTTAAATGATTTACAGCGTCGAATCCCTATCCTGCCGGCCCTTATAGCGCCTTGCGGTATATACCGGCTATGTCGGCAGCCGATGTGGCCCTCGGGTTACCTCCGGTGCATACGTCGCCGAACGCAGCAACCGACAGCACCTCTATATCTTTTTCCGCGACCCCTATATCACTGAGGTGCACTGGTATGCCTATGCTTGCCGAAAGTTCTTTCACTGCCGCCACAGCAGCAGCCACGCCCTCTTCGGCACTCATCTCCTCAGTACCTTTCACCCCCATGGCGCGGGCTATGTCGCGGTACTTGGCAGCCGCGGGCGACGAGGCGTTATACTCCATCACATATGGCAACAATACGGCGTTGGCTATGCCGTGAGGGGTGTCGTAGAAAGCCCCCAGCGGGTGTGCCATCGAGTGGACTATGCCCAGGCCCACATTCGAGAAGCCCATGCCCGCAACATATTGCGCCAGGGCCATTCCCTCGCGGGCCGCGCTGTCGGAGGGATTATCCACGGCATTCTTAAGGTGCTTATGGATCAACTCTATGGCTTTATATTCGAACATATCCGACATCTCCCACGCCCCGGGCGTTATATAGGCTTCTATAGCATGAGTCAGGGCGTCCATACCGGTGGCGGCCGTAAGACCCTTAGGCATGGAGTACATCAATTCCGGATCGACTATCGCAACCACGGGAATATCGTTGGGGTCGACACAAACCATCTTTTTGCGGGCCTCCTCGTCGGTTATGACATAGTTGATCGTCACTTCGGCGGCGGTCCCGGCAGTGGTCGGAAGTGCGATGACGGGCACCGACCGGTGCTTCGTGTCGGCAACACCCTCCAGAGAGCGCACATCGTAAAATTCAGGATTGGCTACAACTATCCCTATTGCTTTGGCCGTGTCGATGGGCGACCCGCCCCCGAGGGCGAGGATGAAATCGGCGCCCGATTTCTTGAAGGCGTCGACCCCCGCCTGAACATTGGCGATGGTGGGATTGGCCTTCACATTGCTGTAAATCTCATACGGTACACCGGCACCGTTCAAAACCTCTTCCACCCGGGCTGCCACGCCGAACCGGACCAGGTCGCCATCGGTGACCAGAAAAGCTTTGTGGAATCCGCGGCGTTTCACCTCGGTGGCTATCTCGCTCCTCGATCCGGCGCCGTGGTAAGAAGTTTCATTGAGGATAATCCTGTTTGCCATATAGTTTAGGGGGTTAATGTGTGCATTTTTCAGGATAGCGGGATCGGGGGGCCGGTGCTGTTCGCAGCGCTGCAAACAGCCACAAGGCGCAAGTTCTACCCCACCGTGGCTCCGCTCGCCACCTTGTCGGAGGGCGAGAGCAACACCAACTTGCCCGAAGCGTCTTCTGCCATCAGGATCATCCCCTGCGAGGTGATACCCTTCAGGTCGCGCGGCGCGAGGTTGACCAGCACCAGCACCTGGCGCCCGATCAGCGACTCGGGTTCGTAATGCTCCGCAATGCCCGACACTATCTCGCGGCGGTCGATGCCCGTATCTATCGTAAGCTTAAGCAGTTTTTTGGTCTTGGCCACTTTCTCGGCAGCGATTACCGTAGCTACCCGGATATCCATCTTCTGGAAATCGTCGAACGAAACGGTATCTTTCTGCGGCGCGGCCGCTTTCCCCGCCTCGGCGGCAGAGTTGGCTTTCTTCGTGTCGGCGAGTTTCTGCAACTGGCGCTCGATCACCTCGTCCTCGATCTTTTCGAACAGCAACCCGGCCTGTCCCAGCCGGTGGCCCGCCGCGACGAGGTCGCTGTCTCCGAGCCTGTCCCACCCGAAATGATCCTCAGAGAGCATCGCCATGATCTTCGCAGCCGAGAACGGCATGAACGGCTCGATGGCTATGGCTATATTGGAGGTGATCTGCAGTGCGACGTTCAGTATCGTGGGGACCCTCTCCGGATCGCTTTTAATCAGTTTCCACGGCTCGGTGTCGGCCAGGTATTTGTTTCCCAGCCGCGCAATGTTCATGGCGTCCTTCAGCGCCTCGCGGAAACGGAAATTTTCGAGATTCTCCTCCAGCGACCGCCTGATGCCCGGCAATTCGGCCAACGTATCGCGGTCGTAGTCGGTCAGGGGCCCGGCAGCAGGCACCACACCGTCGTAGTATTTGGCCGTGAGCACCATCGCCCGGTTGACGAAGTTGCCCAGCACAGCCACCAACTCGTTATTGTTGCGGGCCTGGAAGTCCTTCCACGTGAAGTCGTTGTCCTTAGTCTCGGGAGCATTGGCACAGAGCACATAGCGCAACACATCCTCCTTGCCGGGGAACTCGGCGAGGTACTCGTGAAGCCACACCGCCCAGTTGCGCGAGGTCGATATTTTGTCGTTTTCGAGGTTCAGAAACTCGTTGGCAGGGACATTTTCCGGAAGCACATAACCGCCGTGGGCCCTGAGCATGGCCGGGAACATTATGCAGTGGAAAACTATGTTGTCCTTGCCGATGAAGTTGACGATCTTCGTCTCGGGGTCTTTCCAGTACTTTTCCCAATCCCCGGTCAGCTCCTTGGTGGCCGAAATGTAGCCTATCGGGGCGTCGAACCACACATATAGCACCTTTCCTTCGGCACCTTCGACCGGCACCGGGATACCCCAGTCCAGGTCGCGGCTCACGGCACGCGGCTGCAACCCCAGATCGAGCCAGCTCTTGCACTGCCCGTAGACGTTGGCCTTCCACTCCTTATGCCCCTCCAGTATCCACTCCCTGAGGAACGCCTCGTGCTTGTCAAGAGGCAGATACCAGTGCTTGGTCTCCTTCATCACCGGTACCGAGCCTGTTATGGCGCTGCGCGGCGAGATAAGGTCGGTGGCATTGAGGCTTGTGCCGCACTTCTCACACTGGTCGCCATACGCTCGCTCGTTGCTGCAATGCGGGCATGTGCCGACGATATAGCGGTCGGCGAGGAACTGTCCCGCCTCGGTGTCGTAGTACTGCATGGCGTACTTTTCCACAAATTCGCCCTTGTCGTAGAGCGTGCGGAAAAAATCCGACGCCGTTTGGTGATGCACCGGCGACGAGGTACGCGAATATATGTCGAACGATATGCCCAGGCCGGCAAAGGCATCCTTTATGATGTTGTGGTATTTGTCCACTATGTCCTGCGGCGTGACTCCCTCGGCGCGGGCCTTGAGGGTGATGGGCACCCCATGCTCGTCGGAGCCGCACACCGACACCACGTCCTCGCCGCGCAGGCGCAGGTAACGTGTGTAGATGTCGGAGGGGACATAAACCCCCGCTAAGTGTCCTATGTGTACGGGTCCGTTGGCGTATGGAAGGGCCGAAGTGACCAGATGGCGTTTGAATGATTTCATATGTGTCTGTTTCCCGGGGAAGGAGTCCCGGATTCTCTATCCGGCAAAGATAATAATTTCCCCGGAAATAAGGGAGTCCACGGGCGCGTGCCTTCAAAAATATTCACGGGCTTACGGTTGCAGTTTCGCAAACTGCGAAAAATATGTATATTTGACAATATTTATCATAACCTGTAAAACCATTTGAACTTTATATTATGAAAACTTTCGAGGAGTGTATTCGTTTTGCCAATATGAACCCCATAGGTTACCTTGCCACCGTCGACGGCGACTGTCCGCGCGTGAGAGCGCTGGGGATGTGGTTCGCCGACAGGACAGGATTTTATTTCCAGACCTCGACCCTCAAGCAGATACCGCGGCAACTCGAAGCCAATCCCAACATAGAGATATGTTTCTACCATCCGGGACAGGTCGTGGGCGAGATGTTGCGCATCACAGGCCGCGCCGAGGTGTTGCAGGGCCAGCAGTGGTGTGAGCGCGCCATCGCCGACCGTCCGTTCCTGAAGGGTATGGGCCTGAGCGCTTCGAGCCCCGAACTCTTCCTGTTCCGCGTGGCCCACGGCGAGGCTCAGTGCTGGACGATGGAGAACAATCTAAAACCCAGGGAGATGATAAGATTTTAGACCCCGTTTTAAGAACATTCATGTCACAAAACCCCGCCCGGGAGTCATATAGTGTAAAAAAGGGGGGGCAAGTCTGTCCATGGAGCGTTAACATAAACCGCGACATGCTTCCCCGGGGAAGAAAGTCAGGGAAAAATTTTCAAAACTATCAGGAGATATGAAACGGGCGATTTTACTTATGGTATTTTCGGCGCTGTGGGCCGTAGCGTATAGTCAGAACATCATTCCGGCGGAGAGCACCGACGGGAAATGGCGATATTACTACCCCGACAGCAAAGGGAATCTGAGTTCGGAGTCGAAGGCGGCCTTTTCGTACGGCTACGACGAGGCGTGGAAATTCAACAGCGACGGTGTGGCCGGAGTGCGCAGCGATGGCAAATGGTGGCTGATCGACAAAACCGGCAGGGCCGTCTCCGCGAAATACGACGACTGGAGCGTAGGCGGATACTTGTCTTATTTTGATAAGACGAGAAATACCACTACCCTTGAAATGAACTGGGTTCGCAACGGCGACAAATACGGCTGGATCGACAAAATGGGACGCGAAGTGATACCGTGCCGCTATGTGGGCGCCAAGGGCAGCGGGTTGCCGTCGTTCAACAGCGGAGGCTATGCCGCGGTGAGCGTCGACGGCAAGGCGGGTGTGATCGACCAGAAGGGGCAGGTGATCGTGCCGTTCGTGTACGACGACGTGAACTGGTACTGCTTCGACGGGGGCGACCTGGCCGCCGTTAAATCGGGCGCTAAATGGGGATTCGCCGACAAGAGCGGCAATCTGGCTATCGCGTGCAAGTACGACGGCGTCACACAATTCAGCAACGGCCGGGCGGGGGTAAGGACAGGCGGCAAATGGGGCTTCATAGATTCGGGCGACAACATGGTCGTCCCGGCGATCTACGAAAACATCTACACACGCTTCGTCGATGGCCTCACGGGAGCGAAGCTGGGCGGTGAGTGGGGTTTTATCGACCGTGACGGAGTGGTGAAAATACCTTTCCGTTACGAAGAAGCGCAATCGTTCATCGGCGGCCTGGCCAAAATCAAACTCAACGGATTGTGGGGAATGATCGACAAGTCTGGGAAAGAGGTCGTCCCGGTGAAATACGAGGAGGTGAACGGGACATTCACCAACGGCATGATGGCTGTCAAGAGCAATGGCCGGTGGGGATATGTCGACCGCACAGGCACCGAAACGATCCTATGCCGCTTCGACAATGCATGGTCGTTCGACAATGACGGGGCGGCGATGATAAACATCACCGACGCGAAAGGCGAAAAGGTCACCAAATACGTCGACAAGGGCGGCTCGGTATATGAGTCGCGGGCGGCGTTCACCGACCGGCAGAAGCAACTGCCCCGGGAGGCTTTCAGTCCTTTCGCGCGCCAATACGTCGAGGATCGCATCAACGAGTGGCAGCGGCGCGGAGAGTTCGAAAAGACCGCCGATTGGCAACGGCGCGTCACCGACGCCACGCGCCGGGCCAAAGCCGATTCGCTGGTGAAGGAGGCGGGCAGGGTCTATATAGACTGGCTGTCGCAACAGGTGACATTACATCTCTCGCTTGGGGCGTACGACCCCGACAATGAGGTATACATGATGACCGATTCGTTGTTCGGGCCGCTGCTGGTGGCAGTTCCTATAGGCCGGGCGCAGTCGTTCAAGACGTCGTGGAGTAAGCTCAAACAGACGCCTTCATACACCATCGAGCGGGACCACCTGGCGCTGGCGAGCCTCGAACTGAAGACTCCCGGCGGCGAGGCGTACCGCTACAGCAACCGCACGGCATTGAACTACGCGGCTATGAACATCAACTATAACTTTGCACCCATCGACATCGACCTGACAGGGGCCGCAGGACAGGACAAAGGCAAACAGACGATCACTACGACCACTTTCACCGCGGGCCGTTCGGATGTCGACGTGAACATACCGGCGGGAGGCAAGGTCAACGACCGCACATTCGCAGTGGTCATAGCAAACGAAAACTACCAGCGCGAGGCGAAGGTAGACTTCGCGATCAACGACGGGCGGACTTTCGCCGAGTATTGCACCCGCACACTGGGGCTGCCCGCGAAGAACGTCCACTACATTGCCGACGCGACGCTCAACAACATGAGGGCTGAGATCGGCTGGCTATGTAAGGTCGCCGAGGCCTACCGCGGCGAGGCCAACATAATATTCTACTACGCCGGACACGGAATACCCGACGAGGCGTCCCGCACGGCTTACCTCCTCCCCACGGACGGATACGGCTCCGACGCCGCGACGGGCTACGGCGTGGCCGACCTCTACGCGAAACTCGGCACGACGGGCGCGCGGTCGGCGACGGTCTTCCTCGACGCATGTTTCAGCGGCTCACAGCGCGGCGAGGGCATGCTGGCCTCGGCGCGCGGAGTAGGGCTGAAGGTCTCGGCTGGAGCGCCGCAGGGTAATACCGTAGTGTTCTCGGCGGCGCAGGGCTCCGAAACGGCCTACCCGTACCGCGAGAAGGGGCACGGCATGTTCACCTACTTCCTGCTGCGCAAACTGCAGGATACGGGTGGCGATGTGACGCTCAAGGAGTTGGGCGACTACATCTCGACCAACGTCCAGCGGCAGTCGATAGTTGCCAACGGCAAGAGCCAGACCCCGGAGGTAACACCTGCAGCCGCATTCGCCGAAAAATGGCACGATATAAGGCTTAAGTAAGAATCTGTCTAAGTCCCAGTTGATAGTCATGACGCAAAGCGTCTTTTGGTGTTACTATGCTCCGACTGGCGCTTTTTAGGAAAAGCGGCACCAAAATTTTAATCATTGACTTTGATCAGATACAGCGGACCGGGCTCTTCCCTGCCGGGAGTCCAGGTTTTTTGAATGGAAGCCCAGTAGATAAAATTATATAAAAGTGTTCCATACAAAAAAACGGCTAAAACATTTAGTTAGGATATCCCCCCCCTCAG
>JAVBMJ010000053.1:0-9243 GCA_031552535.1 Rikenellaceae bacterium | reverse complement strand
TTACGACCCCATAGGCATTTGTAACAGGAGAGTTTTTGATGAATGTATTGACGTTATTACCAACGTTTTCACGAATGGAGGCTATTCATAGCCTATGCTCCGGAAAAAGTCGCGTATATCGTTGCATTGTTCCGCCTGGTGGTTATCCTCTGCAATACGGTAGAGTTCCGACAGCATGCCCAGGTTCTCGCGCAATTCACCGGTGACCAACTGCGCCTTATCCTTGGGGAACGAATCGAAATAGCGTATATACTCTTTAAGGCTTCCGGCGTAGTCTGCGAGGATAGCATTGGCTTTATCCGTTGCTCCGGCCGCGTAATAGGCCTCGATCATGGGGATAGTCTGTATGTAACTGTGACGTATCTGTTTGAAGGGCAGTTCTTCCACGCCGCGGTCCAGCACTGCTACAGCCCTTACGGTGTCGCCCTCCGCCACCAGTTGTTGTGCAAGGCGTGCGAAGCCGTTACGGACCTGCGCGGCATTGTAGTTGTGTTGTACGAAATAGTCACAGTACACACGCGGGTCTTTCACATTGCCGTAGCGGAACGTGTTCATTAACTTATCGTAGAGGTATTCCGAATCCACACGCCCTACCTCCAGCGAACTGGCAGCCGGGGTCCTGATCGGAACGAACCTGTAGGCAAACCCGTCGAACTGCAGATAATCCCTCAGCCCCAACGACGAAAGCAGATGGGTCTGGGTGAAATACAGCGGCCTTTTCCAGTCGAAATGGGCAAGAAGATCCAGCAGCATCAACTCGTCTTTTGTCAGGTTGTCTTTCTTTATATCTATAAGGACAGTATCCACCATAAGGTGGGCATCTTCCTTGCGGACTATGCCCGATTCAACGGCATTTATTTTGTTTACAGGCAGGAGTATCTGCTTCGCGTTAATGTAATCGAGTTTGCTGTGGCCTATCGTCATTTTGGTGTTAGGCTCTTCGCTGAGGATGAATTTTATTACCTGGTTGATTGCGACCGGATATTTCCTCTCGTCTTTCACCGACACATAATCATTGGTATTTACATACTTGCTGCGCGGCAGGGTGAACGGCACGGCATCCGACTCGTTGACTTTAGTCTTCATTTCGTCGATATACCAGTCGGCGCCGAGATAGCTCATATTCATCACCCGCACGTCGGTGCGTACGCCCTCCACCTCCTGGTTATACCATAACGGGAAGGCGTCGTTGTCGGCATAGTTCATCACTATCGAGTTCGGCAGGGCCGATTGCAGGTAATCCCATCCTATGTCACGTGCCACATAGCGGTGTGAACGGTCGTGGTCATCCCAGTTTTGGGCTGCGAGTATCGTCGGGACGGTCATGCAAACCAGCGTGGCCGAAACAGCCCCGGCGACGGTTCGTCCCCCCATATATTTGGCGAACAGGTCGGCGAGCCACATAACCCCGAAGCCGATCCATATGCAGAAGGCATAGAACGAACCCGCATACACATAATCCCTTTCGCGGGGCTCCGAAGGGGCCGAATTAAAGTATAGTACCAGGGCGATACCCATCATGAAAAACAACCACATCACTACCGTGAAGTTGCGTTTATCCCGGTTCAACTGATAGATCAGTCCGATAAGCCCCAATATGAAAGGCAGGAAAAAATAGGTATTTCTACCGCGGTTGTCCTTCATCTCCGACGGCAGGTTGTCCTGGGGACCCAGGTAAAGCTGGTCGATGAATTTAATTCCCGACAGCCAGTTGCCGTTGGTAATCTCGCCCGTGGATTGTATATCGCTCTGGCGTCCCACAAAGTTCCACAGGAAGTAACGCCAGTACATGAAATTGAGCTGGTAGGAGAAGAAGTAACGCAGGTTGTCGCCGAACGTGGGCACAGTGATCGTTTCGTCGAAAGCAGGCACTTTGTTGCCGTAAATATCCGTCGTATACTGTATATTTCCACTCCTGTCGCGGTTATACAGCGGCACCTGTTTACCCGTCATGTCGGGAACCCATGTTTTATAGTCCCTGACATGTGAGTCTTTGCTCGAATATAGTCTTGGAAAGAAAAATTCGAATTCGGGAGGATATTCGTATCCCGAAATAGTCCTCGCCGCTTCGTATTTTCCGTCGTCGCCGAGGGAATACACCGTCTTTTCTTTTATCGCTATCGGGGGTGAAGAGAACATTGGCCCCTTGAGCAACGGGCGGGCTCCATACTGGTCGCGGTTCAGCAGCGACTGCAGGGCGTAAGGATTGTTAGGGTTGTTGCTGTTCATCGGCGGGTTGGCCGCGGCACGTATCACGACCGAGGCATATGAGCCAAATCCTATCATTATCACTGTCGTACAAAGCAGGATGGCATTTACTACGGCCTTCCCTTTTTTGTGCGTGTACCAGATGCCACAACCTAAAAGCGCGAACAACGCCAACACAAAAAATGTGAGCCCGCTGTTGACGGGCAGCCCCATTCCGTTGACGAACATGCGGTCGACCCATGCGCCGATAGCGACAGTATACGGAATTATAAGGGCGTTTATAACCCCCAGTATGGCTACTGCCACACCGGTCGCTTTGACCACCCCCCAGAAGGTAACCCCGGGGTATTTTTTAAAATAATATACGAATACGAGCGCCGGGATCGTCAAAAGATTAAGTATGTGGATGCCGATCGAAAGTCCCATGAAGTAGGCTATCAGTATCAGCCAGCGGTTGCTGTGCGGTTCGTCGGCCACGTTCTCCCATTTGAGTATGGCCCAGAAGACAAGTGCGGTGAACATAGACGAAAGCGCGTATACCTCGCCCTCGACGGCCGAAAACCAGAAGGTGTCGGTGAACGTGTAAGCTAAAGCTCCTACGGCACCGGCACCGATTACCGTCCACACCTCGGCTGCCGACAATTCGTGCCCCTGTTTGTCGTATATCCTGCGTGCGAGGTGCGTTATGCTCCAGAAAAGGAATAAAATTGTGAACGCACTGGCCAGGGCGCTCATCTCGTTGACCATCATGGCGGCATGCTGGGGGCCGGCGAAGATCGTGAAAAAACGTGCGATCATCATAAAGAGAGGCGCTCCGGGAGGATGTCCTACTTCGAGTTTATAGGACGTGGCTATGAATTCCGAGCAATCCCACAGGCTCGACGTAGGTTCAATCGTGAGGGTGTAAACAAGCGCTGCAATGGCGAACACCACCCACCCCGCGATATTGTTATACCTTTTGAAATAATTCATCTTCCTTTTTTTAACCGTTAACGGCGCCAGGTTCCGGTTTTATTTACGCGCCGCCGCGAAATTACAAAAAAAATATGAGTATCGGCTTTTAAATAGGTGGAAAGAGTTAAATTTGCACCATTGTCTTGATAAAACAACCGGCATGGCATTCACGATATACAACACGCTTTCGCGTACTAAAGAGAAGTTTATACCTTACAACCCGCCGTTTGTGGGCGTTTATGTATGCGGACCGACGGTCTATGGCGATCCGCATCTGGGGCACGCACGTTCGGCCATAACGTTCGACGTGCTGTTCCGTTACCTTCGCAATCAGGGGTTCAGGGTCAGATATGTGCGAAACATTACCGACGTGGGGCACCTGGTCGACGACGCCGATTCGGGCGAGGATAAAATCGCGAAAAAAGCGAGGGTGGAACAGCTTGAACCTATGGAGGTGGCGCATTATTACACGGAACGTTACCACAAGTATATGGAGCGACTGGGCGTCCTCTCTCCGTCGATAGAGCCGCGGGCTTCGGGGCACATTATCGAGCAGATAGAGATGATCGGGAAGATATTCGAGGCAGGGTATGCATATGAGAGCGGCGGATCGGTCTATTTCGATGTAGAGGCATACAACCGCGCGTACAATTACGGGAAGTTGTCGGGCCGCAATATCGATGAGATGATAGCCAATACGCGCACGCTCGAAGGCCAGGACGACAAGCGTAATCCTTTCGATTTCGCATTGTGGAAACAGGCTTCGCCCGAGCACATCATGCGTTGGCCTTCGCCCTGGGGCGAGGGGTTTCCCGGCTGGCACCTGGAGTGTTCGGCCATGAGCACCAAGTACCTCGGCGAGAGGTTCGACATACACGGTGGCGGTATGGACCTCATGTTTCCGCACCATGAATGCGAAATAGCGCAGGGTGTGGCTGCGTGCGGCCACGAGTCGGCGCGTTACTGGATGCACAACAACATGATCACGATGGACGGCCGTAAGATGGGCAAATCGTTGGGCAACTCGATCTCGCTCGATGAGTTTTTCAACGGCGGCCATCCTTTGCTCGAACAGGCCTATTCTCCTATGACCATACGGTTCTTCATTCTTCAGGCGCATTACCGTTCCACGCTCGATTTTTCGAACGCGGCGCTGCAGGCTGCCGAAAAGGGGCTCGACCGGCTGATGAAAGCCGTCTCTACGCTACCCAAGATTAAGCCGGGCAGCGTGTCGACGGTCGACGTAGGGGCATTGAAGCGCGATTTCGATGCAGCTATGGATGACGACCTCAATACCCCGGTGGCTGTTGCGGTTCTTTTCGAGTGGGTTAAGACCATCAACCAGCTGTACGACGGGCAGGGTTCTATTACGGCGAGCGATCTCGAAGAACTGACGGGGAGTATGCGGACGATGGTTTTCGATGTTCTCGGCATTGATGATGAAGCCGCAAGGGAGGGCCGCGATTTGGTGTCGCCGCTTGTCGAGATGCTGTTGTCGATGCGCATGGAGGCCAAGGCAGCACACGACTGGGCCACTTCGGACAAGATACGCAACCGTCTTACCGAGATAGGTATCAGGGTTAAAGACCGTAAGGACGGGTACGATTGGGAGGTTGACAGTTAGGGCACATTAACGCGCCCTAAGGGTATTATGTAAAGGAGTCCGAGTATTTGTCTAAGAAACTGTTTAAAAATATTACTCTTGTTCTTTTCTTCTGTTTGCTGCGCTTTTCCACGGTGGGATTCGTTAAATAGGAGCCACTATTCGCCTCATCACACCGCGAAAAATCATCGGCAAACAGCTATTAAATAACTGCGGTAATATTCTTAAACAGTTTCTAAATTTTTTTATCACCTGATGAAAAACCTGTATCGTTTCTTAATGTCGATTCTGTCCGGACTGATGTTGTCGGCCGGTTGGGTCGGTATGGGCGGAGTGTTCCTGCTGGCAGCCATCGTACCGCTGATGGCTGTGAGCCGCAGCTACGACGGCATTAAAGGTTCGTTCTGGAAGATGTATCTCTGGGTTGCCATAGCCCTGGGCTTGTGGAGCGGAATAACCACGTGGTGGATATGGTATGCCGCGGCGATAGGGGCAATACTGTCGGTATTGATCACCTGTGTCCTGATGGGTGGGGTTGTGATGCTTTGGCACTGTGTGCGGCGGCGTTCCAACGAGGTGCTGGCTTCAGTTGTACTGATATGCGGCTGGATCGCTGCAGAATATATCTATACTGTTGGTGAAATATCTTTTCCGTGGCTGACTTTGGGCAACGGCTTTGCCCGTGACGTTAAACTGGTGCAGTGGTACGAATACACCGGTGTGTTCGGCGGCAGCCTGTGGGTATTGTTGTCTAATGTGCTTATAGACCGCATGGTGGTTGCCCGCAGCCGGGGTAGGGTAGTGGCGGCCGCACTGGCGATATTGTTGCCTGCGGGCGCGTCGCTGGTGCGTTATTACACCTATAAAGAACAGGGGCCGGTGGAGACGGTCACGGTGGTGCAGCCCAATATCGACCCTTACCGTGAAAAATTCGTGGTGAGTCAGGACCGGCAAACCTCCCTGATGCTTGCGCTCTCCGGCGAAGCTCCTGACGATGCCGGTTTTGTGGTGATGCCCGAGACGGCGATAGATGAAGGTTTGTGGGAGGAGAGCCTCGGCGACTCCAGGTCATTGCGTGCTTTGGGCGGGTTTTCGGCCGGAAGGGACTGTTGCCCGCTATTGATCACCGGGGCTACGACGTACCGTACTTATGCCAACTCGCTGTCTTCGCCTACGGCGCGTACCCGGCCCGGATATGGCTACTGGTATGATGTTTATAATTCTGCGCTGGCGGTAGATTGTAACCGGATACAGGTGCGGCACAAGTCCAAACTGGTTGTGGGGGTCGAAAAAATGCCATATTATGGAGTGCTCAAGCACCTGGAGTTCCTGATAGTGGACCTGGGAGGAATCAGCGGGCAATTGGGCTTTGATCCCGCACCGCGTGTTTTTGAGTCGCGGGATGGAGCGAAAAGCGGGGTGGCGATATGTTTCGAATCGATCTACGGTGAGTATATGACCGGATTTGCCAAAAATGGGGCAGGATTGGTGTGCGTAATTACCAACGACGGTTGGTGGCGTGACACGCAGGGTTACCGCCAGCACTTCTCGTTCGCACGCCTCAGGGCCATAGAGATGCGCCGCGATATAGCCCGGAGTGCGAATACCGGTATTTCGGGATTTATAAACCAGCGTGGAGACGTCGGGCCGGTATTGGGATGGGACCGGTGCGGGACGCTTACTTCGAACATCCATCTTAACTACAGCAATACTTTCTATACATTTTACGGCGACGCCGTGGCGCGTGTGGCAGCGTTGGTTTTTGCCCTTTCTGTGCTTTATTACGTCGCTTTCCGCATACGCCGCCGCAATCATATTATTCCGTGACCCAATTACTCCCGCTATGGACTATTCATGTACGCTCGACTATCTTTTCAACTCGTTGCCGGTGTTCGAACACAACGGGGCTACAGCATATAAGCCCGGCCTTGAACGTATGGAGGCTTTAGATACGATACTGGGCTTTCCCCACAGGAACTATTTCACAATTCATGTGGCCGGAACCAACGGGAAGGGGTCGGTGTCGCATATCCTGGCTTCGATCCTCACTGCGGCCGGTTACAGGGTAGGACTCTACACATCGCCCCACCTTACGGATTTCCGCGAGCGGATCATGATCGGCAGCGAGACGATTTCATGCGACGAAGTTGTAGCTTTTGTGGAGCGCTACAAAAGCGATATGGAGCGTTTGGAGTTGTCGTTTTTCGAGATGACGGCCGCAATGGCTTTCGATCATTTTTCAAGGCACGGGGTCGAGGTGGCAGTTGTAGAGACCGGGCTCGGGGGCAGGCTCGACGCCACGAATATCATAACGCCGATCCTGAGCATAATAACGAATATCGGCCTCGACCATACCGACCTGCTGGGCGGTTCGATAGCTGCCATAGCAACCGAGAAGGCGGGTATAATCAAGCGTGGCGTGCCGGTTGTGATCGGCGAGAGCGACAAAGAAAGCCTTCCCGTGTTTGCTGCTGCGGCCGAAGGTTCGGGTTCTGAAATGGTTGTCGCCGATTCGGCATATTCATGTGCGACGGTTTCGGCATCGGATTCGGCGCAATCGTTCGTGGTGCATACACTTCAGACAAAGGCCCAACGTGCGTTGGAACTCGACCTTCTGGGGGAATATCAGGGCCGCAATATAGTTACTGTGGTTGCCGCCGTGGATCTTCTGAACCGCTGCAGCCGCCTCAACATAAGCCGCCGGGCATTGGCTCACGGCTGCGGCTCGGTACGTGTCGTCACCGGTCTGCGCGGACGCTGGGAGGTGTTGGGGCATTCGCCCTTGATAGTGTGCGATACCGGGCATAATGATCACGGGTTAAGGTATGTTTCCGAACAGATCTCCCATCAGAAATATCGTGATCTTTATATCGTTTTCGGAATGGTGAAAGATAAGGATGTGTCGAAAGTGCTGCCTTTGCTGCCGCACACGGCGCGCTATTTTTTTACACAACCATCCATAGGCAGGGCGCTCGACGCGGAACACCTGCGTGATGCGGCCGCCTCTTACGGGTTAACGGGCGAGGTTGCAGGTAATGTGGCGGAGGCTTTTGCAAGGGCGAAAGGCATGGCTGGCGAGGAAGATATGATATTCATCGGTGGCAGCACATTTGTGGTTGCCGATCTGTTGCGCTCATTTTAAGAACTTGTTTAAATCTTCAATGCAAAATCGCGGTGGTAAAATCATAGTGCCGCAAGGTTTTACCATGAAAAAGGCGATACGGGAAATTATCCAGCGGGAAAATTTTGCCGATATAACAGCTGCATAATGACAGCAAGAGACGAACTTTTTAATTATATAAAGCGCGTTAATGCGCTGGCAGAGGTAGGGTTGGTATACGCGACTACTCCTTATGAGACCGAACGCTATGAAGAGCTCACCGATATTGCCCGCCGGATGATGGCTGTCGTGGGAAGAGTCGGGATAGAGGAGCTTCTCGACGGCGTGTTCATCAATGAACGCGAGTATAAAACTCCCCAGGTGGACGTTCGTGCGGTGGTTTTTAACGACGAAGGGCGGTTACTGCTGGTGCAGGAGAAGGCCGATGGTTGTTGGTCGTTGCCGGGAGGGTGGGCCGATGTGGGTTACACTGCATCGGAGGTTGCGGTAAAAGAGGTGCGCGAAGAGACCGGCTATGAAGTCGAACCTGTGGAGGTGATAGCTGTTTTAGATAAAAAATGCCATCCGCACCCGCCGCAGCCTCACTATTCCTATAAAATATTTTTCGGCTGCAGGTTGCTCGGAGGCAGGATGCGACCTTCGTTCGACACGCTGGATGCCCGTTTTTTCGGGGAGGACGAGATCCCCGAACTATCTGAAATAAGGGTAACGCTGTCCCAGATCCAGATGATCTTCGACAGGCGGCATACGGGTAATGCCAATACTATCTTCGATTGAGGTGGTTATGCAGCGTTGTTGCGGAGATGACGAATGTAAGAGTCTGTCTAAATTTTCTATGGAAAGTATTATAAGTTCTTCCGGGCCGCTTTTCGCATGAAAATTTCGTTACATAGAACACCGCTATGCGCCTCTATTTTCACACAAAAATCATCACCGGAATATACTTAAATCTTTTTCCACAGGAAAATTAAACAGTTTCTTAGTGTCAAGATTGCGATAAAGTTTACACATATCGCCGCAAAGAAATAACCTCAAGCAATCGCCAGGTTTGGTTCCGCCAATGGGTCGAATACGGACACACAATTGAGTACTTCTCAAATAGCAGCGGCTATAGTGTCCGCACCCTAAAAAACGATTTCTATGAACGTCAAAGAAACCATCCGGGGTGGCATATCCGACCGGCAGAAAAGGTGAGCCTGCTGATCGACGGAACCTACCCTTCTCAGACCGATTCCGGCCATGCGTGCTAAGAGTCTGTCTAATTTTCCGATGGAAAATTAGACAGACTCGTAGCACGCATGGCCGCCCGCACTTTCTCCCGTCCTACAAAGTCAACGATACCCCAATGGCAGATGGG
>JAVBMJ010000049.1:0-9039 GCA_031552535.1 Rikenellaceae bacterium | reverse complement strand
CCCGCCTCGGCGCAGATGTACGCCTTCCACTACGACAGGCTCAACCGTTTGGTGAGCACCGACAACATGACGTGGACCCCCGCCGAAAACAAGTGGAACTTCTCTTTGACCAACTTCTGCGAGTACGGGATCAGCTACGACAAGAACGGTAATCTGCTCACCCTGCGCCGCAACTATGCGGGGCAACTGGCCGATAACCTGACTTACGACTACACGGGCAACCAGTTGACTTCGCTGACCGAATCTGCGAATCCCGCTGCTGCGAAGGACGTCTACTTGCGCGGCACCCAGGCCACGCAGACCTACGAGTACGACGCGAACGGCAATATGACTGTAGATTCGCGGCGCGACGTGAAGATCAAATATAATTTCTTGAATTTGACGCAGGAAGTCACGACGGTCGCCGGCGCGGTCAAGGCAAAATACGCCTACGCCGCCGACGGTACTAAGTTAGGCGTCAAAGACGCCGCCGGAACGGAAGGTTTCGAATATGTAGGTTCTTTGATATACACGCGTACTGGTGCAAACTCGGTAGCGCTTGAGGGAGCCTCGTTCAACAACGGCCGGATTGTCACAACCGCCACGGGCTACGAATCGAACTTCTTCCTGACCGACCATTTGGGTTCGACTCGTGTAGTTGTAGCTCAGACTACTGCGGGCGGCGCATGGACTGTGAAGGAACGTAATAACTTCTATCCTTTCGGTGAACGCCGCAACGACGGCCTGACGACCGCCTCTAATCCCTCGAACCGTTTCCGCTTCTCGGGCAAGGAGATCCAGACCATCGGCGGCCTTGGCTACAGCGACTTCGGCGCCCGCCTGTACGACCCCCAAACGGGACGGTGGTACGTAGTTGATCCATTTTCGGACAAATACTTTTCCTTGAGCCCTTATAGCTACTGTGCCAATAATCCTGTTATCTTTGTGGACCCGGATGGGAAAAATCCTATTTTGGTCCTTTTAGGTAAAGCCGCTATTGGAGCTGCTATAGATATGTCGGTTCAGATGTCTATACAAATGACAGTGGGAGAAAGGAGTTTCAGTGAGGCTTGGCAGAATATAGATTGGACCAGTGTCGGTGCTTCTGCAATTGCGGGTGCTATTGGGATTCCAGGGGGATCGGCAACATCTACTGCAGCTAAAGTTGCATCGGCAACAGCTGTTGCTTCGGCCGTTGTCGCGGATGCATCTACAGACATCACTATAGCCAACGGTGTTGAGACAGTTGCAAACGGGACTAAATCTGTTGGAAATGCAGCTATAGATCTTGGAGTGAGTGCTGCGAGTGCTGCTGCTACGTCGGGCATTGTTAAAGGAGCACGAAGCCAGGCAATCAAGGATGCAAGCCCAAGTAGGACAGCACCTATGACTAAAGCAGGACGTGAGGCAGTTGGTAAAGTTAATCGTGTTATATTCAGCGATGGAGCTGAAGTTGGGACAGAGACTGCGACGGGTTATTTTGTTGGTGGTATTGGCGAAATAATTAAGTCTCCGACAGAAGAAGAATCTCCTCGGCCTCCACTCCTGCCACAGCCTAAACCGTAGCCGAAGAAAAAAGGCTAATAGGGTACATTTTTTACAAAAAATTATATAAATTGCGGCAGAAGAATTAATCAAATAAATGAGAAGAGGATGAAAATAGTTAAAGGAATGAGTAATGCAAGGGCTTTAACAACAATACTTACGATTGTGTTTACAGTTGTATTTATGATCATTATGTTTACAAAAACAATAATAGACAGAAATAAGCTGAAAAATAATCCGGAGTATACTTATGGTATAATTGTTAAAAAATATCCCAAAGGATATAAGACACGGCCTTCTTTAAAATGCCAATTCATTGTTAATGGCGAATTGTGTTATGGACGTATGGACTATATGCCACATCGGGAACATATCAATATTGGGGATACTTGCGTGGTAATGTATGAAAAAGGCCATCCTGATAACTATAGAATTTTAGTTGATGAAAATAAGCACCTAATAATTAATTCTCGGTACATTGAAAATTTAAAATAAGCACAATACCATTAAATATGTAAATAGGTAGAAGTGTTTTATACCTAAAATTTTGTGTTTCAGCTTTCTTTGGGCGGCCTTCGGGCCGCCCTTTTTTGCACCAGCTACCCCCGCCGAAAACAAGTGGAACTTCTCACTCACCAACTTCTGCGAGTACGGGATCACATACGACAAGAACGGTAATTTCCTTACATTCAGGCGCAATCACGCCGGGCACCTGCTCGACAACATCGCCGAACCTGTATACGACGGCAACCAACTGGTCACGATCAAGAACAATGGCGTCGCGTCGTCCTACGCCTACGATGTTAACGGAAACTGCACTACGGACGGTCTGAACGCTTTGAAAATGAAATATAATTATCTAAATTTGACGAGCGTTGCCAAAGATATGTCGGGCAACACAAAGGCCAAATACACCTGGACTGCCGACGGTAACAAGTTGAGTGTCAAGGATGGGGCAGGGACTTCGGGCTTCGAATACGTAGGTTCTTTGATATATACGCGTACTGGTGCAAACTCGGTAGCGCTTGAGGGCGCTTCGTTCAACAACGGCCGAATTGTTACCACTTCGACCGGCTACGAATCGAACTTCTTCCTTATGGACCATCTCGGCAGCACACGCGTTGTTGTCGCCCAAACCACTGCCGGCGGCGTATTTACAGTAAAAGAACGGAACGATTTCTATCCTTACGGCATGCGCCATTCAAACTCGCTGCTGACCGCTTCGTCTAACCGTTTCCGCTTTTCGGGCAAGGAGAACCAAACCATTGGCGACCTTCCATTTCAGGACTTCGGAGCGCGGTTTTTGGGTAGCAAGTTACCTGTATGGAACCGGATTGACCCGCTGGCAGGAGATTATCTCCCGGTTAGTCCGTATGCTTATTGTGCGGGGAACCCAGTAAGGTTCTTCGACCCGGATGGTAAAAAGATAGTAGATGCTCAAGGGCGTTTGATGTATTCAAAAGGTCAGTGGACTAAGCATGCATCGGCAGATGCAAAAAGGATGGGTGATGGCTTGATGCAGACTCGGACGGGGCGGGAACAATTCCAGAAATTAGTGGATAATCCGGCGCCTATACAGTTGGAAATAAATACAACAGATGCTCCGACTAAAACTGAGAATGGTGTTACGATGACTGTAAATGGGCGTGCATATAATTTTTACAGTAGAGATCGAGAGACGGGAAAGGCTACATTAATGTCAAGTAAAATAGTTATCTTTGAAAAAAATACAGAAAAGGCAGCAGAACAGAGAGGAGTGACTCCAGAGCAAAGCCTTATTGCAACCACTGCTCATGAAGCGGAACATACCAGTCAAGAAAATGTCCAAATGGCCAGCGATAATACATATGAAGGGGCTAATAATGATGTCGAAAAGACACCAACAGAAAAAGCCAATCAAGTAGTAAAAGAGTATCTGTTGCAGACCCTCGTGGCAGATCCTAATATGCAACTTCGTTAAATCACATATTATGAGAAAGTTCGGTCTCTTATTTGTCTTACTAATCACTTCACCTGTTATGGTAGCTCAGGAATTTCCATCGGACAGTTTATTTAAGGAACTTAAGCGATTTTTGGTTGAAAAAAAAGAATCAGAGCATCCTGAACTATATTCAGATGTAGTAATATGGAACTTAATTACAATGAAGTGTATATCTTTTGAAAAAGACACGTCACAAGTTAGTATTTTTAGTTTTGAGGGAATGACAATACCGTCACACATCCATGTCTTTATTAAGAACAATAATGAATATTACATTTTGGATATGGGTGATTGGTATAAAGAGCGGACTTATCTGGATATATTGTCGGATTTGGTTGACTATTTTAAGACGCATGATATAGATAAATATCTATTGCCTGCATTTAATAAGGCTGTATATGATATTCATATGAAAAATCAACAAATGCCTGAAGAATAATTCTTTGTTTTATATCTAACTTGGGCGGCCTTCGGGCCGCCCTTTTTTGCTGCGGTACAACAATCCGGTTTCGGGCTTCGACACCGCACCATCGTTCTCCGGAAATATCACTCAGTGGGAATGGTCGCACACGCCGTCCAATCCTGCCTCCCGCCAGACCTATGCGTTTGTCTATGACGACCTTAACCGTCTGACGGACACCCGCCACTACGAGGGCGCGTCGACCACCCCGACCGACCGGTTCACGGAGCGTAATATGAGCTATGACAAAAACGGTAACTTCCTGTCAATGAAACGTTATGCCAATGGCTCGGCAATGGACGACCTGATTTTTAATTCCTACAATGGCAACCAGATCAATTCATTGAAAAACAACGGCGTAAGTTACTCATTCGCTTATGACTCTAATGGAAATATGACTTCGGACGGTCTGGACGCATTGAAATTCGAATATAATCACTTAAATTTGGTGCAACGGGCCACCGACTTGTCGGGCAACACTAAGGCGAAATACACATGGACGGCCGACGGGACGAAGGTTGGTGTTAAAGATGCCTCCGGAAATGCAGGTTATGAGTATGTGGGTTCTTTGATATATACGCGTACCGGCGCAAACTCGGTAGCGCTTGAGGGCGCAAGTTTCAACAACGGCCGAATTGTCACAACCGCCACGGGCTACGAATCGAACTTCTTCCTGACCGACCACCTGGGTTCCACCCGTGTTGTGGTTGCGCAAACCACTGCCGGCGGTGTTTTCACGGTCAAGGAACGCAACAACTTCTACCCGTTCGGTGGTCGCCGTGCCGAGTCTTCGCTCACGGCTTCCGACAACCGCTTCCGGTTCACGGGCCACGAGGACCAAACGCTTTTGGACAGCAAACTGATGGATGCCGGAGCAAGGTTCCTGAGAGAAAAGTGGATGAGATTGCTATCCGTTTTTGCTCGCCATTTACACAGTCAGTTAACCTCCTCAGAACCCGAAAGTGTCGAGTTCATCCACTTCCAGTTTTTCCTTCGTCGGGGGCAACGCCACGTCTTGTCTGTCGAGCCCCTGCACATAAATAGCCGGTGGCAACACCGGACATATAGACTCGCAACCGCCACAACCGATGCAATAGCGGACATCGAGTTCCGGGATTGTGAGCCCATTTTCATATGGGACCATTTTTACCGCACCCGTAGGGCAATGTTCGGCACAGGCTCCGCAGTCCTGTTTCCTGGTCTTTACGATACAATATTTTTTCAGCAACCGGGCCTCTCCGACGCGGACCAGTTTCTTATCCTCTATCGACAACCCGGTCAGGGCATGGGTCGGGCAGACCTCGGTACACAGCCTGCATTCGTAGTTGCAAAAACTCTCCACACGGAAATTCATGTAGGGCTGCATCACTCCCCGCAGGCCGTTCTCCATAAAAGCCGGCTTAAGAACCTGGGTAGGACACTTCGACACGCATAACTGGCACGACGTACACCTGCTCTCGAAATGCTCGCGCGAAACAGCTCCCGGAGGCATTGCCTTAACGCTGCCCACGCGCTCCACTCCCTCCACAGTGCATCCCTCAGCTCCGTCCACCATAGCCATTACGCGCCCGCCGGCAGCAACGCCAGCCAATAATGCCGAATTGCGCAGGAAAGTGCGGCGCGATGCATCGCCCGCATCCGTATCTGCCTCGTTCGACATACTCTTGCACCACAATGGTCGCGGCAAAGAATAGCTTATAGCTCCAAAATTACACTTATCCAGACAGCTGAAACACGAAACGCAGCGATCACCATCCACCCTGCGCCCGCCGGAGTTTATACAACCCGCCTTACATGCGGCTTCGCAGACGCCACATGCGGTGCATTTACCGGCGTCGATCCTAACCCCGAGCAGCGAATATTTCGACATCATGCCGAGCAGTGTCCCCACAGGGCATATCGAATTGCACCATATGCGGCCACGCCACCATACCAACCAGATAATAGCCAATAGCATAACGGCAGAAACCGTTACCACCGCCGCCGAAGTGCTCTGATGGGCGATCAGATATATCCAATAATGGCCCGCCTCGTTGAGCCAGGCGGCATTGACATCATTGATCCATACCACCGCAGGCTTGAACAACGCGGTGGCTATGCGTCCGAAAATAGAATACGGATCGAGCATCATGGCCGGGAATGCAAATCCGGATACGAGGCACAAGGCCACCACTGCCAGAACCATATACCGTAACAACTTTAATGGAGCATAGTAACGATGCCTCACCCGTTTACGCCTGCCGCGCAGTTTCACCACGCGGCGCTTGATCCTCAGGATAACGTCCTGCATAATCCCCAGGGGACATAGCACAGAGCAATAGACGCGCCCGAAAAGCACCGTGATTACAAACAGTGCCGCCACGATCCCCACATGCCCGGCAATCACCGCAGGCAGCAATTGCAGCGAAAACAGTTTGCCGAATGACGGAGGCATAACACGCCACAAGTCCAACAGGTACGCCAGCAACAGGCCGCAATATATCACAGCCAGCGTGCGGCGCAGGTATAATAAAACTTTAGGGCGTGTCAACATAAAACGGCAATGTTCGGATAATGATTTTCACAAGAGGGATGCAGCGTTCAAAACGTGAAGTATCCACGGAGCGAAACAGACTCACCGATTTGCAAAAACGCAATGAGCCCCGTCTCAAATCCGCCAGGCACGTTTCCCGTAGTGGCTCCCGTAAAGATTACATCTTTATTCTGCGGACATCGAGCCCTTCGATATCCATTGTGCCCAGACCCAACTCCGAAGCTTTGGCGATGTGCCCCACCGTGCTGAGGTCCATCTTTTTGGCCTGGTTGAAAAATTTCACCGCCGCCGTATCCGCCGCCACAGGATCGACAGAAGCTATCAACACTTTCAACATAGCCACATCGTCGGGGCCCTTACCCTTGGGGCCGTTTTGTAACATGGCCCTGTAGCCGTCGATGATATTCAGCGCTGGTTTCTTCGGATAGGTAGCCAGGTCTGCGATACACTGTTGCAGGTCGGTGCTGTGGAATATCTTGCGGTCCCACACTATCCCCATGCTGTTCTTCATCGAGAGCGACATCTTTGCCCCGCCGTGATGCTTCATCACCGGGACATTGAACCACACATCGCAATCGACAATAGCCTTATGTATCTTTGCACTCTTGAGTTTAACCCCTTTAGGAAGTTTTACTTCCGTGTAGTAGCTTTCGTCGCCAGCCGGAGCCATCTTGCCGCCGGCATCTTCCACCGCCTTGCGTATACCGCTGTTGTCGTAGCACTTCACCCAATCGTCGCACGTATGGTCGAACACCACCACCTCGCTCGCCCCGGCGGCACGGCACTGACGCACCAACTCCTTGACCATCACAGGATTTGTATTGGCAGCCAACTCCGGGGCGCGGTCCCATCCTATGTTGGGTTTGACGACCACCTTATCACCCTTTTTTACGAATTTCGAAATGCCGCCGTATTCCGACAACATCCGCTGCAACATCTTGTCGGGATCGCCACCCATTATGGCAACGAGGTCGGGTACGCCTGCACCTGCCGCTCCCCTCTGGCCTAAAGCTTTTCCTATCGCCGAAAAATCGACGGCTGCCACAACTCCGGCCAAAGCCATGGCCCTTAAAAATTCCCGCCTGTTCATAATATGGTCAACTTTTGGTTAGCACAACGACCAAAGGTAATTATTTTTGTGGGAAATTTTGTTTCCGTCGATTAATTTGTACATTTGTATAATGTAGAACGTGCGCAGGCGGTCCGCTGCGGCGGTTTCAGGCACAGGCTGCATTCCGAACTCAACCACTAAATCTGTAGAAAGATGTTACTTAATGCACTGCCGCTGTTTCTCGGGAAAATAGGCACGGGCGAAATCATCGTGCTCGTACTTCTCATAGTGATATTTTTCGGCGGACGGAAAATTCCCGAATTGATGCGCGGCATGGGGCGCGGCATCAAGGAATTCAAAGACGCGATGAATAAGGACTACACCCCGGAAGACAAGGCAAATAACACGACAGAAGAAAACAAGCCCCAAAAACAGTAGCCCGGCATATGTCTGCAAAAGAGAAAAAGTCATCCGATGAGATGACTTTTTTTGAACATATCGACGCGCTGAGACCGCACCTGGTAAGGGGGGGGCTGTCGGTGGCGGTGATCATGGTAGCCGCGTTCATGGCTAAGGATTTCATTATCGACACCGTGCTCTTCGGCCCGCGCAACCCCGGGTTCCCGACCAACCGTTTCCTAAATTACCTGGGTGAGGAGTGGGGTCTCGAGGCGTTGCGTGTCAACATGGTGCCGATGAATGTGGTCAACACCTCGATGGCGGGCCAGTTCAACCTCCATATAAAAGTGTCGCTCATTACGGCTTTGGCTTTGGCCGTTCCTTATATCTTATGGGAATTATGGCAGTTCATAAGACCTGCGCTACGTCCCGCGGAACGTCGCGGCAGCCGCATGTTCGTTACATATGTGTCGCTATGTTTTTTTGCGGGGTTGCTGTTCGGATATTACATCATAGCGCCGCTGACGGTCAATTTTTTGTCGAATTACACAGCCAGCGAACAGATAACCAACATGATAGATGTTAATTCATATCTTTCGACGGTTGTCAATGTCTCGCTTGCCTGCGGGGCGGTGTTCCAGTTGCCGTTACTGGTCTATTTTTTAGCCCGTATGGGGATTCTGACGTCGGGATTTATGAGGCAATACCGCCGCCACGCCATCATGGTGCTGGCTGTATTCTCGGCAATAATCACCCCTCCCGATGTGTTGAGCATGATTCTTGTGTCGATTCCGCTTTATTTGCTCTATGAATACAGCATCCATATTGCGGCGAGGGTGGAGCGCAAGACCGCGATAAACGAGACGCTGCCGGAATAGGAGGACGGTGGATTTAGGGGTAAACACTTTTAGAAGCTGTTTGGATTTGTTAACGAGGTTATTTTATATCGTTTTGCCGATGATTTCTCGCGGTGGGATGAGGCGAATAGCGGCCCCTGTTTAACGAATCACACCGCGGGAAAGCGCGGAAAAGAGAATAAAAGAACGAAATTAATAAATTCAAAACAGCTTCTTATAATAGCTTCTTTTTAA
>JAVBMJ010000021.1:0-33621 GCA_031552535.1 Rikenellaceae bacterium | reverse complement strand
TAATGCAAATGTAGTGCTAAAATCGGGAAACTGAAAATTAATGGATATAAACTCTACTGTTTAAAAATATTACCGAAATTATTTTTCACATATTCCAGGTAGTATTTTTCGCCGGTATGAAGCTGCATATCGGAAATATGGGGTCAATGTAAAAACCAGGGGAGTCCTGCTAAAACTCGCAAAATGGTACGAACGCGTCGAACGACTCAATCTCAAATTCTTCAAATCCGTAATCCAAACCATGCAGAACAACTACGCAACAATCTGCAACTACTTCCACAACCGGGCAACCAACGCAGCAGCCGAATCTTTCAACGCCAAAATCAAAGCTTTCAGAGCACAGTTCCGGGGTGTGCGGGACATCCCGTTCTTCATCTTTAGACTATCCAAAATTTTCGCCTGATTTTTTCACTTGCTCCACCCGATTTTTACATTGATCCGTAATATGGAGCAAATATCGGCGGAAAAGAATAACGGGAAGAGGTGGAAAAGAATGAGAGAAATATTTTTAAACAGGTTCTAATAAAGCCCTCACTCCATACAGCATCTCACATAAGGTCACGCTCCGCTCCATCGGGGCCAGACTGTGAGACCATGACCGCACCTACAAGCCGGCACCCATAATCCGTCACCACCTCCCGAAGCTGCCACAACCATCCCGACACAACCATCATTACAAGCCGGTGCACTCTCCGGTTACCGGATGACCTTAAGCCTCACCAGCTCCAGTTTCGAGCCTTTGGCCTTGAGTACCCTGATTTCGTGATCGGCTATCACAAGACGACCGCCCTGAGCCGGAATCCCCTCGTAATTATATATTATATATCCGGCCAGCGTGTCATATTCATCCGACCTGGATATATCCAACCCGTATTTTTCATTTAGGTAGTCGATCTCCAGCCTGCATGAGAGAATATACTCGCCTTCACCCACCTTTTTGTCCACCATGTCCTGCGAGTCGTGTTCGTCCTCGATCTCGCCGAATATCTCCTCGAGCACATCCTCCAACGAAACCATACCAGCCGTGCCACCAAATTCGTCAATCACCACGGCAACCGACTGTTTTCGCTTTATAAATCCGTTTAGCACTTTCTGGGCGGGCATACTCTCCGGGACATAGCCCACGGGAATCAGCACCCGCCGTATATCGCCAGGCAGGGTAAACATGCTCTTGGTGGTAACATATCCTATGATGTTGTCTATCGACCCATCATAAATAAATATCCGGGAATACTTCGTCTCGACAAACCGCTCCACCAACTCCCCGATAGGTGTGGCCACATCCACTGCCTCCATATCGATTCTCGGGACCATACAGTCCCTGACACTGAGATCCGAAAAATCCAATGCATTCTGAAACAGGCGAATCTCGTTATCTTGCGAAAATTCGCTCTCGGCAGCCTCTTCCACCAGATTGGCGAGGTCTACCTTATCAAACCCGCCGATCCGGAGAGTGCGGTCGAGCCTGAACCCCAACACACGCAACATCGCTCCCGCCAGCCACGTTGTAGCCCTGGCAACCGGATAGATCAGCAAATAAAAAACATATACCGGCACGGCAAAGGCACGCAAATAGAAATTGGGATTCAACTTCACGATCGCCTTGGGGGTGAATTCTGCCGTAAAGATAATGATCACAGTAGAGATCAGCGTTTCTACGAATACCGCCCCTTCCCCGAGCCGGATCCCATAGTTGGCGGCAAGGGCCGACAACAGCAGAGTCATATTGAGCGAGTAGACTACCAGAGCGATGTTATTCCCCACCAGGATCGATGTTATGTATTGCCCTGGATGCTTGTAAAACAGCCCCGTAATATAACTGAATACACGGTTGCCTTTTCGCTCTATCTCAAGTTTAAGTTTGTTCGACGACGTGAAAGCGATTTCCATTCCCGAAAAAAATGCGGAAAACAGAAGAGCAACTATCACTATGGCAAATGAATCGAACATAAAATCACCGAATAGCATTATCCCGGTCAATGGGCCTGCGAGCCAATAGCATGCCTGTAAGATAAGGACCTGTTAATTTTACAATTTCCATCCCCGCCTCCTCTTTACCCGCCACTACCTGGTCGTAAATTCCTCTTTCCCGTTAGCCTCTGCCGGCAGGGTATTAAGTTGCTCATTACGCCCACGACTGTCCTGACCGCGCTTTGATCTGTTGAAACGATCCGATGCCGGCATAAATTTGGGACGACCATTGACCGTCGAAGGTGCAGGCATCTGCTTCTGTTCCTGGACAGGCTGAGGTAATGGCCTCGGAGACTCCACTTCCTCCCCATCCGGGTTTTCCGTAGGATCGACATCCATAGTAACTTTACCCCGAGGACGCCTGAACACAAAGTCATCGAAATTCTCATCCGATTCGAAACCCTCGCCGATTATAACATCGCCGTCCTGCGTGACCTTGGAATCCACGTTAGAATATACTTTCCTGGTACGCTGGTTCCAGAACAGCTGCTGAGTTTCCAGCAACTGCCCCTTCGAATTGGTAGCCTTTACATTACCTTTAGCCTCCCACAGTTTGAGTTTTTCATATGAAATGGCGTAATCGGCGATCAATCTCGAATCGATATTACCCAGAGAGTCGAATGTTTCGATCTCGATTCCACGCCTGAACTCCATGTATGGTTCCCTGGCAAACTCGTAGTTCTCCATCAGAGGAGTCTTAAAACGATACGAAATCCTGCCATTCTCAGAGGCTATAATCACCAGTGAATCGCTACTTTGACTGACGAGGGTCTCCATGTTGACCACTACGGTCTCCTTGTCGGCCTCTTCACATGAGTAAAGCAAGATAGCACTCCCCGCGATGAGGAGTGCTATTTTGGCATTACGGTATTTTAACTTCACCTTCACTTGCTGTTTATGCCCGAAGCTACCCGCTTTTCCGGATATGACACACCGGGAAAGAATTAGTCTATTTTACAGGCCGTTAACGTCCTTCACGAACGGTAGTCCTGCCCGAAACCCATCCGCATGAGACCGTAAAGCCGTCACCCGAGTTCAACCCGCGGAAAAAACACTCTTCCTTGGATGGGAAACTGGCCCTGTAGCCTGCCAACTGGGAGTCGATACCTGCAGCCTGCTCGCCATCGGTCATCAACGAACGTCCTTTCGACAAAGTGTCGTAGATCAGCCAGTAGCCCGCCTGCCTGTCGAAACCGGAGCAGGCCCTCAAGCCTTCAGCATAAGCCTGGGACAGCAGAATATAACCATAAGGATTGTCAGGGCAAACGTTGATAGCCTGTTTTGCAAAGTCGGCAGCGGTACGGGCATCGCCTGAACCTAACTGCGAGCCCGAAATGCGTACGCAGAGGTTGCTCTTCATCAAAGGATCCTTTTCGCTGACCACGGCTTCATTGAGATACTTCAACGCTTTAGCGTAATCTTTTTTCTCCTCGCAGTAACCGGCTATCATCAGGGCTATGTCCGAAGAAGGCTTAAGTGCGTAGTACTTCTCGGCTACATTGATCATAAAATCGCTATGGCACTGGCCACGGCTCAAGAGCGCGAATGCCTTGCCCAGGGTAACGGTATCCGTAGGATTAGCTGCCACCCTCGGAGCGTAGATCTTTTCGATGTTCTCGCAGTTAGCCGCGCCACTGGTCACGAAAAGCGCCTCGAATGTTCTTTTGGCTTCGGACTTCTCGGGAGTGGAATCGGCATCGAAAATAATCACAAGGCGGTCATACTCATTAAGCAAATGATCGGTCTCCACGAGATCGGCTTTATAGTCGGCCACCAACTCGTTGAAATAAGCATTCAGGAAGTCCGGATCTATGTCGTTGCCATTTTGGTCGATAGCTTCCACAAACAACTCACGGACCCCCTCACGATCCATCGGTTTGAATGTCAGGTAATCACCTGCCTTGAATGTGAGGATATAACCTTTCCCGCGCGTAGGATGATCGCCGAAATTCTCGATACGCTTGTCATAGATCATCATCAGAGAGTCGAGCAGTACATTCTTTTCCGCCACCGACTTGGCCCTCATTATCTTGTTCTTATAGATATCAGCACCGTAAATATACAGGTTCTGTGTGGCCTTGGGAGCTTTCTCCATCAGTTGCTGCATATAACCCACAGCGGTGCCGTAGTCCTGATTGTTGTAGGTGTCCTTGAAGAAGTTCCAAAGCAATGCATTGGCTTCGCGCTCCTCTTTGGTTGCGCCCCACTTAGGGTCGTCGAGATAACCCTGAGCACTTACCGATAAACTGAAAGTAAGCAGAATTGCAGCCAGAGCTGACTTGATGAAACAGGTTTTCATAATATGAATTTTTTGGCGTTAGTCGAACTTATGTTTCATAAACCAGTAGTCTTCGCCGAAAAGCGACAAGCCTATAGTGAACTTGAAGTAGTCCTCACGAATGAGGTTACTTTTGGTCGTACCGCGCGAACCTACTTCAAGTCCGAGGTTTATGTTGGTGAGACCTGTCATTTTCAACGGAATCCCTACCCCAAAGGTAAGAGATTTATCGCTAAGTTGTTCTCCGCGGAGCATTAAATAATAATCCGAGTAGCGCACACCGACCCTGTATGTGATCCTGCGCATGAAATGGCGGATATCGCCAAAGTTGGGCGTATACTGCATCCCGGCGCTTATCAGGTTGGTATTGCGGTACGACACTATTCCGTAGTCATCGTTGGAACCCTCCCACTTCTGGAATGTATAATCGGCTCCGACCCCGAATTTAGGCGTCTGGTAGAATATCCCTGCGGCTATAGACGAAGGCAACCTGAAATCGGAACTGTAGGAAGACATGTACACCGTATCGCTATAAAGGTTGTTCGACGGTATGAACCGTGTGCATTCAGGATCGAGTTTGCCTCCTATCTGATATCTGGCTCCTATGGTCATAACACGCTTCGGACCCGACAGAACATCGTATTGAACCCCAAGCGCACCGAACACCTTGGAATAGCTTTCGGTCATCGACACCGCTGTCGAGTTGGGCGACGCATTCGATGTGACCGGCGTTATGGATTCGACCGAAACCCTCGAAATATTTCCCAGGAGATAAATCATCTCAGCTCCCACCGAAAGACGCTTCGTCAGGTTGATGCCCAACCCTGCCTTAATCTGGTTTATGCCGCCTTCGCCGCTATAAATATAATCGACCTGGCCTATTTTGGCAAGGATATCTGGATCGGTTTCCGTATCCTGGACATAGTATCCCACACTCGAATACGGAGCAACCGTAACCCCGAAACCCATACCTTTCGCCATAGGAAAACTGACGGAAATATTACTTAGATTAAAGGTATTGTTACTTGTTTTCGTATCGTTGTTCTTCAGGTAAAATCCCCCTCCGGCCATCCCGAAGTTCAGCAGGAACGAATTCTGCCGTATGGCGCTGTAAGAGGCAGGGTTAAGGTAATTAATCGCTATCGGACTGCGGAACCCCATGCCTATACCCCCCATTGACCGCTGCAACGACGTGCCCTGCGTATACATGTCGCCGATCCCGTAAAGCGTGTAAGGCGAGTACGTGTTGATGCTACTGCCCTGGGATAAGGCGGCCACAGGCATCGCAAAAGCCATAAACGCTACGATACCGTTCCTAATTCTGTTCTTCATTCGCATTGAATTCCAAAATACTGTTTAATCCGCATATCACAAGGTCAGAAACTGCAAATATCGGATTTTTTAATCGTTCTGCAAAATATTTCCCGTCTCCACCTGTAAAAATTATCTTAATACCCGGATATTCCTCTTCCAGCCTTGCCATGTAACCCTCTATTTCATAGACGATCCCGTTCACTACGCCATTGGCTATCGCACAGGCGGTCGTATCGCCCGTCAATGCGGTTTTGTCGGGCAACGCCACCAGCGGCAGGGTCGAGGTATAGTCATGGAGTGCCCGGAAACGCGTCGCAGCACCCGGAGATATATTGCCTCCCAGGAATTCTCCGGCAGAGGTGACCACATCCAATGTGATGGCCGTACCGAAATCGGCTACAAATATATTTTCGCCAGGATACAACGTCCACGCTCCCACGGCTGCCGCCAAACGGTCCGGGCCCAGCGTTTCAGGCGTCGCATAACGGTTACGCAACGGCGTAGGGGTCATGTTCGTGAAACAAACATACCTTTTCGCAGCATCTCTGACCGCTGCGCAAAGCAACGGATCGGCCGTACCCACAGCCGACAGTATCGCCGCATCTATATTACCGGCATCCGACATTATGGATCGCACCTCCGGGACCGGATAATTCCCCATGCACCACCTTCGGACAACGGTATCCCCGTCAAAAAGGGCCGCTTTCGTGAAACTGTTGCCTACGTCGACTACAAGGTTCATTTAAGGATAAGGTTATGCGATGCCGTCTGATGCCGCCGTCCAAACTTTTTCGAGGATCTCCACCCCGGCCCGGGCACCGCTAATATTTCTAACTGTCAAAGAGAGCTTATTATTGTTCTGCTTGAAAACAAATTTTGCAGGCCGCTCCGTAACATACTTCAGGATAGCGACAAAGAGTCCTGTCTTATAGTACGCCGATTGCTGGTCGGCAATAAACTGGGCGATCATAAGGCCGTTCTTCAATTTCACCCGCTCTATGCCGCAACGGATGCACACCCTGCGCAATCTCACTATATCCAACAGTTCCTCCACAGGCGGCGGCAGAGGTCCGAAACGGTCCGTAAGATCGGCGGCGAACCGAGCTATCTGAGCCTCTTCCGTAAGGTTATCCAGTTCGCGGTAGAGCCTCAATTTCTCGGCGCTTTGCGAAACATAGCTGTCGGGGATCATCGCATCGACGTCGCTCTCGATGTAGCAATCACTTATAAAAGTCATGCCGGCGGCCGGGATTTCGTCCGTATCTTTCGACACCCCTTCGCCACGCAGCTCGTCCATAGCCTCATCGAGGATGCGCTGGTAGGTCTCGAACCCGATATCTGCTATAAATCCGCTCTGTTCGGCTCCAAGCAGGTTGCCCGCACCGCGTATGTCGAGGTCCTGCATAGCGATATTGAAACCCGCCCCAAGGTCGGAGAACTCCTCAAGGGCCCGCAACCTGCGGCGCGCTTCGCTCGTCAGCACCTCCTCGGGCGGCGACAGCAGGTAACAGAACGCCTTCACATTAGACCGTCCCACGCGGCCCCGCAACTGGTGGAGGTCGCTCAGCCCGAAGTGGTGGGAATTGTTGATTATGATCGTATTGGCGTTTGCGATGTCGATGCCGTTCTCAATTATAGTAGTGGCTATCAACACATCATACTCCCCGTAGATGAAGTCCATAACCACCTTTTCCAGGTCGCGGGCATTCATCTGCCCGTGCCCGACCACCGTCCGCACCCCGGGACACAATCTCCGCACCAGCGCCTCGATACGCAGAATATCCTCCACCCGGTTGTGAACGAAATAGACCTGTCCCCCGCGTGCGAGTTCGTAATCTATCGCCTCTTTTATTATCTCCTCGTCGAAGGTGTGCGACTCGGTGGCTATGGGCTGGCGGTTGGGCGGGGGCGTGGCTATCACCGAGAGGTCGCGCGAACCCATAAGCGAGAATTGCAGCGTGCGGGGGATCGGCGTGGCCGTGAGGGTCAACGTATCGACCCCTACGCTCATCTGGCGCAGGCGTTCTTTATTGGAGACACCGAATTTCTGCTCCTCGTCGATGACGAGCAGTCCAAGATCTTTGAACTCCACGCCTTTGCCCAGTATTTTATGGGTGCCGATAAGTATGTCTATCTTTCCGTCCTTCAAATCGCGCAGTATCGCCGTGGTGTCGGCCGATGACCGCACGCGACTCAACTGCTCGACCCTCACCGGGAAGTCCCTCAGGCGTTGGCTGAACGTACGGTAGTGTTGTAGCGCGAGGATCGTAGTGGGGACCAGCACCGCCACCTGTTTCGAGTCGCAGACCGCCTTGAACGCGGCACGTATGGCAACCTCGGTCTTGCCGAAGCCCACGTCGCCACACACCAGCCGGTCCATCGGATGGGGACTCTCCATGTCGTGCTTCACGGCCTCCACCGCCTTCTGCTGGTCGGGGGTATCCTCGTATATGAACGACGACTCCAATTCCTGCTGCAGATAATTATCGGGCGAGAAAGCGAACCCCGGAGTGGTCTTCCGCCGGGCATACAACGCTATCAGTTCCCGGGCTATATCTTTTACCGCCTTCTTGGTGGCGGCCTTCATGCGTTGCCACGCCCCCGATCCGAGTTTATATATCCGTGGTGGATCGCTCTCGGCATCCTTATAGCGGGCTATGCGGTGCAGGGCATGGACGCTGACCAGCAGCACGTCGCCGTCCTTATAGACCAGTTTCACGGCCTCGTGCGGGCGGCCGTTCTCCATCGTGCGCACCAACCCCCCGAAACGCCCCACCCCGTGGTCGATATGCACGACATAGTCGCCCACCTTCAATTCGTTCAACTCGGCTATCGTAAGGCTTTCGCTCTTATCGAGCTCGCCGCGCAATCTGTAACGATGGTGACGGTCGAATATCTGGTGGTCGGTGTAAAGGCACAACTTCAGGCGGTGGCTCACAAACCCCTCGTGGAGGGTCAACGGCAGCGGCTCGAACTCCACATCCTTTTCTCCTATGGAGTGGAATACATTCGAAAGACGCTCTATCTGGGCCTTGTTGTCCGACAGTATGCACGTGCGGTACCCCCTGGCGGCATTCGACTTGATGTCGGAGGCCAACAACTCGAAATTCTTATTGAAGGCCGGTTGCGGCGCCGTGGCGAAATCGACCTTACCCTCCGCCACACGTTCTTTGACGTTATCACGCGAAACGATTATCCGGCACTCGGCAGTGTCGTCCAGGAAACCCTTGCGGCCCGTAACCAGCGAATCGATCTGCGAAGGCTCGTCGAGTTCGCCCAATATCTTCTTGCGTATGTCCCCCAGGCGCTTCAACAGGTGGTCGGGGTCGGCGATCCAATAGCAAGCCTCTCCTGCAAACGAAGCCAGCGACACCCTCTGCCCGGCATTCTCCATCTTCTTGAGGTTGGGAACTATCTCCACCGACACGACTTTGCCTGTCGAAAGCTGCGTTCCCACGGCGAACATACGGATGCTCTCCACCTCGTCGCCGAAAAAATCTATCCTGCACGGCTGGCTCGCCGAGTATGAAAACAGGTCGATAATACCTCCCCTGACGGCATATTGCCCGGGCTCATATACAAAATCGACCCTCTGGAAGCCGTATTCCGAGATCGACTCCTCCACAAACTCCATCGACAGCCTGTCGCCGACACTCACCTTAAGTACACTACGTTCCAGTTGACCACGGGCCACCACCTTTTCCGAAACCGCCTCGGGATATGTGCAAACCACGATATATTCCCCGGGCTGCGCTCCGGCCCCGAAATTTTTTATCGCATTCAGCGCCGCCGTACGCTGCACGATCCCCGACGGGTCCTCCTGCCCGTACTGTATCGACCTCTTATAAGCCGTCGGGAAGAACCACACCCGCTCCCTGTCCAGAACCTGATAAAAATCCCCGGCCAGATAGGCCGCCTTATCGCGGTCGTCAGCTATAAAAATATGGACTCCTCCCTTGCGCCTGACTACCTCCGACGCAACCAACGCATACGACGACCCGACCAAAGAGCCCGCCTCCACGGTCCGGTACTTATCACAGATACCACACAACCCGTCTATCGCACTGTCCCTGCCAGCCAGCGACACAAGCTCCCTGATAGTCATCCCAAACAAATATATAAACCCTAAACCATATAAATGGAGTATTCGTGCCGCCTCGAACTGCCGCTTTTTGAAAAAAGCGGCACCAAAAACCTTTAATCTTTACCTTGCTCTGATTTTGCAGAAGTTATGTTACAGGCAGGAAGCAATTAAATATTAGCATGATAACGATTGCCTCCTGTCTGTAACATAACTTCTATAATGTCGGAATAAAGTGATGATTGAAGTTTTTTGGGCGACTTTTTTTCAAAAAAGTCGCGGTTGTAGCAAGCACAAATACTCCATTTATATGGTTTAGGGTTAGATAAGTTCTTTGTCGTTGCGGTCGAAGAATTTTGTTTCCACAAAACCTGTCGACTGGTCTGTAGTTATTTTTATCACACACTTGTAACGTAGCATCCATTTCATGCGGATGCTCCACAGGCCGCGTGTCAGGTACGACTCCACGAACGGGCTCACCCTGATTTTAAGGTATTTCATACCCTTGTCCGATGTGAAATACGCTATCTGGTTCTCGATCTGCTGGTCGAGAAGTATCGACGGCACTATCGTCCCTGTCCCGTTGCATGTCGGGCACGTTTCCGTAACATCTGGTGCCGTTTCGGGGCGCACCCGCTGACGCGTTATCTGCATCAACCCGAACTTCGATATGGGAAGTATCGTGTGTTTGGCCCTGTCGGTCGACATCAGCGAAGTCATCTTGTCGTGCAACGCCTGGCGGTTCTCCCCCTTATGCAGGTCGATGAAATCTATAACTATGATACCACCCAGGTCCCTGAGCCTCAACTGGCGGGCTATCTCTTCAGCCGCACCGAGGTTAACCCCCATAGCCGTACGTTCCTGGTCATCCTCGACCTTCGCACGGTTGCCGCTGTTGACGTCGATAACGTGCATCGCCTCGGTGTGCTCGACAATAAGGTAAGCGCCCTTCTTGAGCGACACATATTTGGCAAACAACGACTTGATCTGCTTCGACACATCGTAGTGGTCGAAAATGGGAGTCGTCCCTTTGTATAACTTTACGATCTTCTCCTTCTCGGGCGCTATCGTCCGGATATATTCTTTGACGTCGTCGTAAACCGAAGTGTCGTCGACCACTATAGAACTGAACGACCCGTTTAGCAAGTCGCGTATGATGGTCGTGGTGCGATTCATCTCGCCGAGCAGTAACGAGGGGGCCGTCTGGGTTTTTATCTTCTCGAGAGCCATTTCCCAACGGGAGATGAGCGACTTTATGTCCTGCGAAACATCGTCGTCGTCCTTGCCTACGGCCGCCGTGCGGATGATCACCCCGTAATTTTTCGGCAATACCGAATCGACGATCTTCTTCAGGCGCTTCCGTTCCTCGTTAGATCGTATTTTCTGGGAGATCGAGACCTTGTTTGAAAACGGCAGCAACACCACATGGCGCCCTGCGAGCGACATATCCGAAGTCAACCGCGGACCTTTGGTCGAAATGGCCTCCTTGGCTATCTGTACCAAAATGGTTTGTCCGGAAGATATATGACTCGATATTTTGCCTGTTTTGCCGATAGGCGGGTCGAGTTTCAGCGACTCCATCTTCAGCGGTCTCTTCAGCCCCGGAAGGGAACTGACCACCTTGTGCAAAGTCACAAACTGCGGACCGAGATCGAGATAATGGATAAACGCATCCTTCTCGTAGCCCACATTGACAAAAGCGGCGTTGAGCCCGGGCATGATCTTTTTGACCTTGCCCAAATAGATATCCCCTACAGCGAATCCCGTCTTACACTTCTCCTTGTTGAGTTCGACAAGTTGCTTGTCGGCAAGGAGCGCTATCGTTATCTCGTTAGAGGTTACGTTGATTATAAGTTCATTGTTCATTCCTTATTGGTAGGGGTTCCTTACTGCCACCCCCCGAAGCCATGCACACACACAAAGCGCTGAATGCAATAAACCTAAAGAACCAAAAGGTCTTTAGGTTTATATGACATTCATGATAAAGCTACCTATTTTTTCTTTTTATGCCTGTTTTTACGCAGACGCTTTTTCCTTTTATGGGTAGCCATTTTATGCCTTTTTCTTTTCTTACCGCTTGGCATAACAGATGAGATTAAATTAAAAATTATTTTGCACCCTTAACCTTCACTGCAAAACTTTTAGCCGGCTTAAATGCCGGGATGTCATGTGCAGGAATGGTGATCGTAGTGTTCTTAGAGATATTGCGGGCCACTTTCTGAGCCCTCGTTTTGATGATGAAGCTACCGAACCCTCTGAGGTATACATTGTTCTTGCCGATCATGGAAGTCTTGATGCTTTCCATAAATGCTTCCACAATCTGTTGCACCTGGGCTTTCTCGACGCCAGTGCTTTTCGAAATTTCGTTTACGATATCAGCCTTTGTCATATTTGAAAATTTTTAAAAAAAAGTTTTACCTCCGCAATCGAATCACAAATATAAGCCAATAATTTATAAATGCTATCACTTTTTACATTTTTTTATAGCGATAACGTATTTTTTACACCGTTCTCCTATTGGCCAACCGGTCTGCAGACGCTCTGGAACCATGTAGATGGCGTTTTCAGCGGCATAACCGGGAATTCTATGCGCTTAACAGCGGTAAGAAACAAGTACCATTCAGATAATTATAACTCTAAAATTGTGCCAAATATTGTATTACATGCGCTAACAATGGATGTAATTACTACTTTTACATCCATTTTTATTATTTTGCAGACTAAATTTGTAAAAAAACAGTTAGTCATATAACGGCAGACACCGAAATCCGGTACAAATCGAAATATCCACACCAGCCATGAATAATGTTAAAATTCTCTGGGTCGACGACGAAATAGAGTTGCTAAGGCCCCACCTTTTATTTCTCCGGGACAAGGGATACGATGTCGAAACTTGCAATAACGGTTACGACGCCCTTGAGATGGCGCGGACGAACCTCTACGACCTGATCATACTCGACGAGATGATGCCGGGGATAACAGGGTTGGAGACTCTTCCCAGGATCAAGGAGATAAGGCCGACCACCCCGGTGATAATGGTGACCAAAAGCGAGGAAGAGGATATAATGAACAAGGCCGTCGGGTCGAAGATCGCCGATTACCTCATAAAGCCGGTAAACCCCAACCAGGTGTTGTTGTCGATAAAAAAGAACGTCCATCAGCAGCAACTCGTTACCGAGCAGATCACGGCCGATTACCGCGCCGAGTTTGGGCGCATATCGTCGTCGTTTGCCGATGCACGCACGTTCAACGACTGGGCCAATATATACAAAAAACTGGTAAACTGGGAGATAGGGATCGACGACTCGAACGACGAAAGTATCGGCGAGATACTTTCATACCAGAAGAACGAGGCCAATAACGAATATGCCAAATTCGTAAAAGCGTCGTATCTGGAGTGGATCAACCGTCGCGACGCCAATACTCCTGTGATGTCGCATACGTTGATGAAGACCAATATATTTCCGGTGGTCGATTCTTCGCCCAAAACGACACTGCTGCTGATCGACAATTTCCGTTACGACCAATGGCGGTCGGTCAATGCGCTTCTGCACCCGTATTTCGACGTGGACACCGAGGATTTTTATTGCAGCATCCTTCCCACGGCGACCCAGTATGCGCGCAATGCCATATTCGCGGGGCTGATGCCGTTGGCCATCGACAAGCTGATGCCCGACCGCTGGCTAAACGACAACGAGGAGGGCGGCAAGAACCTTTACGAAGAGGACTTCCTGCGGCGGCAGTTGCAGACTTCGGGCAAAAACTATAAAATGACCTTCGATAAGCTCGTCCGGCCCGAAGCGGGCCGCAAACTGATCGAAAATATAGGCCGGGTATACGACGCCGATTTTTCGGTCATCGTCTACAACTTCCTCGACATTCTTTCGCATGCCCGCACCGAAACGGAGATCATCCGCGAACTTACCGAGGACGAGGCGGCGTTCAGGTCGCTGACCCGCAGCTGGTTCGAGCATTCCGACCTGTTCGTTATCCTTAAGTTGCTGTCAGAAAGGGGACACACGGTGATCATAACCACCGACCACGGCACGATACGCGTAGACAACCCGGTGAAGATCGTCGGCGACAAGGAGACTTCGACCAACCTGCGATACAAGACGGGCCGCAATCTGAACTACAACGCCAGGGAGTGTTTTGTGGTCAACAAACCCATCGATGCGCAACTTCCGCAAAGCAACATTACATCAACCTATGTTTTCGCCTATAACCGTGATTTCTTTGTCTACCCCAATAATTCGAACCAGTTCGTGCGATATTACAAAAACACCTTCCAGCACGGAGGTATCTCGATGGAGGAGATGATTGTCCCCTATATCGTACTCAAACCTAAAAGGGGATAATGGGCAGTCGATAAATTTGCCTCAGACAACCTCTAAACTGCGCCAGGAGAATTAGAACCGACGGCAAAACCTGAAAAATTCATCGGGGCCTGGATTTTCCGTAGAAAATCCAGGCCCCGATGAATTTTTTACGATCCGCCCGGCTATCTGGCACCCTGTCGGGTTATCATAAAAGTTTCCGTTACCATCGTGAAGCGATCGGGCTTCAGGCGTGCTATCCAGCACAGCACTCCCTGGTGATCCACCACGTCGTCCATATAAGGCACATTGTCCTTGGTATATACGAATATCAACCGGTTGGTTTCCACCGAAACCCCGGGATCGTCGATCGAAAGCGGATAGTCGAGCGTTTTCACCGTGGGAAAGAACACCCGTTCACCCTCATTGAGCATTCCCCTGGTCTCATAGGCGTTGGGATAAAGCATCACTCCGGCATTGTTTTCGGGAATCGCAAATATCTTAAGGTAGCCACTGCGCGATGACGTAATATTGAACGTAAGTAGCGCCTGACCCCTGTCCAACGAATACGATTTGGCTACACCACCCACCCTGATACGGAATTCAGGATCGGGCATCTCATTGTATATCCGCACCGTAAAGTCGGCCGTTACTTTCACCACCAGATAGTTGAACCCTGTTCCGCGACGTAATTCGGTTTCTTCGCGCATGTTGGAAATACGCACCACACCTCCTGTCCTGCTGCTTCCCGAATAACCTGCTCCCGACTGTCCCCGGTCGTTGCTAACCACGACAAAGTCCTCCGTGATGCGTTCCGCAACCCCGGCCTGGTTCATCGCCCTGGATTTTGCATCGGCCAGGGCATTCTCACGAGCCTGCTTAGGCGTGACCTCCGAATTATCCATCCATATATACTCGCCCGTGACCCCCTGTACCTCGACTTCGCGACTCTGGGCCGCAGATACAAACGAAACAAACAGAAACAATGCTGCAATCAGAAAACGTTTCATATAATCATTCATTCGTTAATAATCCCGGTGGCCATTACCGTATCATTACAAAGCCGGCACCTTATATATATGTGCGTTTACAGCTATTTGTGACACTCCCGCAGGAAATACAATTCAAATAAGCCGTTAAAGGCAAGGCTGTACATTCCGCCGCTTATCAGAACAGGGTATTTTCCTGTGCCGGAAACGTAATCCCCAGGTGGTTGTATGCCAGTTCTGTGGCCTCCCTGCCCCGCGGGGTACGCTTCAGGAAACCTTCCATTATCAGAAACGGTTCGTAGACCTCTTCTATCGTTCCTGAATCTTCGCTTACAGCCGTGGCTATAGTGTTGAGTCCCACGGGTCCTCCCCCGAACTTGTCTATTATCGTCGACAGTATCTTATTGTCCATCTGGTCCAGGCCACGCGAGTCGATATTGAGGGCCTTCAAAGCAAACCTCGTTATGTCGAGGTCGATATGCCCCGAGGCTTTGACCATCGCAAAGTCGCGTACACGCCTCAGCAGGGCATTGGCTATCCGCGGCGTGCCACGGCTGCGCAGGGCTATCTCGCGGGCCGCCTCGCTGTCGATTCCAGCCTGGAGTATACGTGCCGACCGCAACACGATACCCGTCAATGTACGCGAATCGTAATACTCAAGGTGGCATTGTATCCCGAAACGCGCCCTCAACGGACTTGTCAACAGACCGCTGCGCGTTGTGGCACCGATAAGGGTGAACGGGCTCAACTCGATTTGTATCGACCGCGCTCCGGGACCCTTGTCGAGGACTATATCTATCTTGTAATCCTCCATCGCCGAATAGAGATACTCCTCCACGATAGGGCTTAGGCGGTGGATCTCGTCGATGAACAGCACATCACCCGCCGAAAGGTTGGTCAGAAGGCCCGCCAGGTCGCCCGGCTTGTCGAGCACCGGGCCCGACGTAACCTTCATCGACGCCCCCATTTCAAGGCTTATGATATTGGCAAGAGTGGTCTTGCCCAACCCCGGAGGACCGTGCAGCAACACATGGTCGAGCGGCTCGTCGCGCATCAGGGCGGCCTTGATAAAGACCGTCAGGTTGTCGACAATTTTGTCCTGCCCGCTGAAACTGCCCAGTTCCTGCGGGCGTATGCGGTTTTCAAATTCGAGGTCGGTCTCGGCACCGGCCATATCTCTCTTTCGACTCATCGTTTCAACACCGGTCCTTATATAAAGACCAATACCCGGCTGTGCAAAATTAGCAAAGATTCCCGGTCAACCGCCCCTAACCCATATAATAAACCTTTTAAAATTTCAAATTTCATTCATTGATTCACTATCCGCCGCCTTTCCCGGCATAAATAACCGCCAAAGATCGCATGAAAGAGATAGAATAGTATGAAAAAATCGTTCCCCGACTATATCGGGGAACGATCCTTATTAATTGCAAAGACAATGTGCACAACCGCACATCCCCGTTGTCGGAAGCGGGCCGGTTGACTGTTCCGGCGCCCGCCACTCCCGGGAGGCCCGTAGTTACTCTGCCGCTACTACCTCGAATTTCACAGTAGCCTTCACTTCGCGGTGAAGTTTGACTGCGGCTTCGTAAGCGCCCACCTGCTTGACAGCGTCTACAACGATGTTCTTGCGGTCGATCTCTATACCTTTGGCTGCGAGAGCCTCGGCGATATTGGCCGCCGTGATCGAACCGAATATACGCCCCTCTTCAGCCTTAGCTGCGATAGAGAGCGACTGGGCTTCGATTTTTGTGGCGAGCGCCTGCGCATCGGCCAGTATCTTGGCATCCTTGTGGGCGCGCTGCTTCAGGTTTTCGGCCAGCGCCTTTTTAGCAGAAGCCGTGGCCGATTTTGCATATCCCTGGGGAATCAGGAAGTTATTTGCATAGCCGGGGCGCACGTCCACGATATCGTTGGCATAGCCCAGCTTTTCAACGTCTTTTATAAGAATTATTTCCATCTCGATTCTTCCGTTTAATTATTTCATCAAATCGGTTACGAAAGGCAGAATCGCCAAATGGCGGGCGCGTTTGACGGCCTGTGCCACTTTTTTCTGGTACTTCTGAGAAGTTCCCGTAAGGCGGCGGGGCAACAGTTTGCCCTGCTCGTTGAGGAACTTTTTCAGGAACTCGCCGTCTTTGTAATCGACATACTTGATGCCCGATTTTTTGAAACGGCAATATTTTTTCTTCTTTACCTCTACCGTGGGAGGATTGAGGTATCTGATTTCGGATTGATTGTTGGCTGCCATGGTCTTACTCCTGTTTTGTTGCATTTTTGTTGCGGCGTTTCGCCGAATATTCTACAGCATATTTATCCTGCTTGAAAGTCAGGAAACGGATCACGCGCTCGTCGCGGCGGTACTGTGTTTCAAGGGCCTCGATGATGCTGCCTTCGCCCGTGAACTCAAGGAAGAAATAGAACCCGGTGGTCTTCTTAGCGATAGGGTAGGCCAGTTTGCGCAAGCCCCACTCCTCTACGTTGACGATCTGACCGCCGTTTTCGGTGATAACACCTCGGAATTTGCCAAGAAGCTCCTGAGTCTGAACGTCAGAGAGCACCGGTGTGGCAATGAAAACGGTTTCGTAATTGTTCATAACGTTTTAATTGGTTAAATAAAAAATGAAAACAGGCCGCAAAGGTAATCATTTTTTTGAAAAAAACCGGAAGCAGACGATTTATTTTCACCCTGACGCATGACATAACCAGGCTAACCACTGCGTCCCGGACAAAACTTGAAATGGGGTCAGTAGGTAAATCGCGAAAAAAATGTATTTTTGTGTCGGTTTTAAAAAGAAGCCTATGGCCGTTAAGACATATCATTACGACCAGCCGTTTAAACTCGAAAGCGGCGAGACGTTACCTTCGCTGACAATAGCCTACAACACTTATGGCAAGATGCGCGGGGACAACGTAGTGTGGGTATGCCATGCGCTTACGGCCAACTCCGATGTGGCGGACTGGTGGCCGCACACGGTCGAAGAGGGACGTTTCCTCGACCCGCAGCGCTATTTCATAGTGTGCGCCAACATACTGGGGTCACACTATGGCACCACGGGACCGTTGAGTATCGATCCCGCCACAGGAGAGCCATACTACGCGTCGTTTCCTTTCATAACCATACGAGACATGGTCGGTGCTCATTTTTTACTGGCCGAACATCTGGGGATAGAGCGTGTCCATGCCGTTATGGGCAGTTCGATAGGCGGTTTCCAGGCCATGGAGATGGCTCTGATGCGCCCTTCGTTCGTGGGCCGTCTGGTGCTGATAGCCACCTCGGCGCGCAGCCAGCCCTGGGCCATAGCTTTCAACGAATCACAGCGCATGGCCATAGAAACGGATTGCACTTACGGGTCGAAGGACGAGGAGGCGGGCAAGAAAGGTATGCGCACTTCGCGTTCGATAGGGCTTTTGAGTTACCGCGGGTCGCCGGCCTACAACGCCACCCAGCAGGAGAACGACAACCTCTACAAACTCGTGGGGTTCCGCCCGGCCACTTACCAACAGTACCAGGGCGAGAAACTGGGCCGCAGGTTCAACGCCTATTCGTATTACCGTCTGACACAGGCCTTCGATTCGCATAACGTGGGGCGTTACCGCGGGGGTGTCGAAAGCGCCCTGTCGCAGATCGCGGCCCCGACGTTGGTGGTCGGCATATCGTCCGATATTATTTTTCCCGTTTCGGAGCAGATTTTCCTTTACAGGCATATTCCGGGCTCCAGGCTGCACCTGCTGGGTTCGGAGTTCGGCCACGACGGGTTCCTTGTCGAGTACGATAAGTTGAACGACGTTGTGAAACCTTTCCTTGATATAAAGTCCGTTTAAAATTACTTTTACGATATATGAAGTTACCCGATTCAATAAATGTATTGCTGCTCGGTTCGGGCGGCCGCGAACACGCTTTCGCGTGGAAGATAGCCCGGAGTCCGCGAGTGACGAAGCTCTACATCGCCCCGGGAAACGCAGGCACTGCCGCGGTGGGGACCAATGTCGAGCTTTCGCCGCTCAACTTCGCCTCGATCAAACATTTTGTGCTGACCAACAATATCAACCTTGTGGTCGTAGGGCCCGAAGAGCCGCTGGTGAAGGGGATTTACGACTATTTCCAGGGCGATGGCGATATACATCTGGTGCCGGTGATCGGGCCGTCGATGGCCGGGGCGAGGCTCGAAGGGAGTAAGGATTTTGCCAAAGCGTTCATGATGCGCCACGGCATACCTACGGCCGCTTACCGCAGTTTTACGAAGGACAGCCTCGGTGAGGCGTTCGAATATATAGATTCGCTCCGGGCGCCGTATGTGCTGAAAGCCGACGGCCTGGCCGCGGGCAAGGGAGTGGTGATATCGCCCGATGCGGCGGCGGCGAAAGAGGAACTGAGGCAAATGATAGGCGGCCGGTTCGGCGCGGCGGGCAACACGGTCGTAGTGGAGGAATTCCTGAGTGGGATCGAATGCTCGGTCTTTGTGGCTACCGACGGCACTAACTATAAATTGCTTCCCGAAGCGAAGGATTATAAACGCATAGGCGACGGCGATACCGGCCCCAATACTGGCGGTATGGGTGCTGTGTCGCCTGTTCCGTTCGTCGATGCGGAGTTTATGGAGAAGGTGAGGATGCGTATCGTGGAGCCGACGATAGCGGGACTCAGGGACGAAAAGATAGATTATAAAGGTTTTATCTTTGTCGGGTTGATGAATGTCGGCGGCGACCCTTACGTCATAGAGTATAATGTGCGTATGGGCGATCCCGAAACCGAGGCCGTGCTCGCGCGAGTGGAGTCGGACGTCATCGGCCTGTTCGAGGGAATAGTGCATTCGTCGCTGGATGAGTATGAGCTGAAGGTCACAGAGGATACCGCGGCCACAGTGGTATGTGTGTCGGGCGGCTACCCGGGCGATTACGAAAAGGGAAAAGAGATTTCCGGGCTGGACACTGTACCGGGGAGCATCGTCTTCCACGCCGGGACCTCATTGAAAGAGGGCCGGGTGGTCACTTCGGGAGGACGGGTGCTTGCCGTGACCTCGTTGGGCGGAACGTTGCAGGAGGCCCTGGACCGGAGTTATGCTACGGTAGCAGGATTGAGCTACGAGGGGATGGCTTTCCGGAGCGATATAGGCAAAGATTTGTTGTAGGGGCTCACTCCTGTCGCGGGGCCCGGGTAACAACGGACCGGGAATGGCGTGGCGACCGACTCTTACGATCATATATTTTCAATCGTTAAAAACCCATGGCCCGTTTACCTTTCGGTGGTGCGATAGGATTTTTTGTATTGCTTCTGGCGCTTTTCGGGGCCAGGATGCTTTGCTGTCCATTGCCGGAGGAGTCGTTGCCCTCGTATTACGGGCCTTTGGGGACGTTGATAGGGGATGTGGCGGATCAGCACAGGACGTTAAGCCTGGCTCTTTCGGCCTTGATAGTGTTCGCGAGCGCGCTTGCCATAGCGCGGATAACCACCCAGAGGTTGCTTTTCGGCGTACGGACCTATCTGCCGTTTATCGCATATGTCATGTTTGCATGTGGCGTGGCCTTACCGTCGGCCCCGCTGATACCGCTGTCGGCGGCGTTCCTTATTATAAGGGGAACGGAAAAGTATATCCGGGGATTTACGCGGCAACCCAATTACGATCTTTGCTTCAGGGGGTCGGGCCTGATCGGTATGGCGGGTCTCGTGTGGCTGCCTGCATTCTGGTTTATGTTGATGACCCCGGCCGCCATGATGCTCTTCAGGCGCGACAGCCGCGAGGCGGTCATATCGCTGCTGGGGGTGACGCTTCCCGTGGTGACGGCATGCTATCTGACGTTACTTGCCGGTGGAGGATTCTTCGATCCGGTGCGTGACGCGGTGTCGTTGGTAAACTTCGGGGCGGTCGATATCGGCGCCATAATAGCATTGGGCTACCTGCGGTTGGGATTCATAGCCGTTACAGCGGTGATCGTTTTGTTATCGGTGGTATATATGCTGCGGCATCGGTCGGTCCGCTTCCGCCAGCGTCGCATATTCGCCTATTTCCTGAGCTTTGTTCCGGTGTGCGCTTTCGTCTCGCTCTGCTGCGTGGCAGAATGGGGGATGTTCCCGTTCTGGGCCGCTACGGTATCCGTGGTGTTGCCGTTGTGGCCCACTGCATCGCCGGGTAAGTCACGTAATATTTTGATGGGGCTTTGGGTATTGCTGGCTGTGGCCGCCAATGCGTTGCCGTTGGCGGGAGTGGTTATCTGACCACCGGCGCTTCCGGAATATTTTTTATTTCGGCTAATTAGGGATAACTTTGTATAAAATAAGGTAAATAACAATGAAAAACACACCTTTCACCCGGTACCATATCGCCGCCGGAGCCAAAATGGCGGAGTTTGCAGGCTACAACATGCCCATAGAGTTCAGCGGGATCAACGACGAGCACGCCACGGTGCGCTCCGCCGCGGGAGTATTCGACGTCAGCCACATGGGCGAAATATGGGTGAAGGGCCCCCAGGCGCTTCCTTTCCTGCAACATGTTACGACCAACGACGTGAGCACACTTTTCGACGGCAAGGTGCAGTACTCGGCGCTGCCCAACGGGCGGGGCGGTATAGTCGACGATATCCTGGTGTACCGCGTAGATGAGGCGACTTACCTGCTGGTGGTCAACGCATCGAATACGGAGAAAGATTGGCAGCACCTCTGCCGCGAGGGCGAGAAGTTCGGACTAAGGCCCGGGAAAGAGCTCTACAACGCTTCGGACGAGATAGCCCAGCTGGCCGTGCAGGGGCCGCTGGCGATGAAGATCGTCCAGAAAATGTGCACGGTGCCTGTGGAGGATATGCCTTATTACACGTTCGTCAAAACCACGGTGGCCGGTATTCCAGATGCCATACTGTCGATCACGGGCTATACCGGCTCGGGCGGGTGCGAGATCTATGTGGCCAACAAGGACGCCGACCGTCTTTGGGAGGCGCTTTGGGATGCGGGACGTGAATACGGGCTGAAGAATATCGGCCTGGGCGCACGCGACACGTTGCGTCTTGAAATGGGATTCTGTCTTTATGGCAATGACATCGATGATACGACCTCTCCCATCGAGGCCGGTTTGGGCTGGATAACCAAGATGGCTGAAGGCAAAGACTTCATCGACCGGCCGTTGATGGAGCGCCAGAAGGCTGAGGGCGTCACGCGCAAACTGCTGGGATTCGAGATGGTGGAACGCGGCATTCCGCGCCACGGCTACCCTATTGCCGATGATACGGGCCGCATTATAGGTGAGGTCACCTCGGGAACTATGTCTCCCACGCTTAAAATAGGAGTGGGGCTGGGTTACGTCACGACACCTAACGCCACTGCGGGGACTGGAATAAATATCATAATACGCGAAAAACCGGTCAAGGCGCGAGTGGTAAAGACTCCGTTCGTGAAGAAATAAGAGCCGGGACCCTGAAAAATACTATACCCTTGATGCGAAAGGGGGAAACAGTCAGCCCGGTGTGATTGAAAATCACACCGGGCTGCTGTTTTAGCCGGACGGTGGTCCGCCGCATCCGGCGCGCTACACGTTCCGGGTCACAGCCCGGCGGCAAGCCGTTCTATGACTGCGGGAAAATGGCGGTATTCGAGACGGTGTATTTTTTCGGCGAGCGACTCCGGAGTGTCGTCGTCGGCGATCTCCACGGTGAACTGCGCTATAATGTCGCCGCGGTCGTAACACTCGTCGACCTTATGGATCGTAATGCCCGACATTTTTTCCCCGGCGGCGATAACGGCACTGTGCACGCGCATGCCGTACATCCCCTTGCCCCCGTAAGCGGGTAAAAGGGCGGGGTGTATGTTGAGAACCCTGCCCGGATAGGCCTCCGCGATCCTGGCGGGAAGCAACCACAGGAATCCGGCAAGGATAATAATGTCGACTTCATGCGCCCCGAGCTGCTCTTCGATCACTGCGGACGACAACATCTCTTCGCGTGTGAATACACATGTGTCCACCCCGAGGTTGCGGGCCCGATCCAGGGCGCCGGCTTCGGGGTTGTTGGAAAGGAGCAGGACTACGCGGGCCGTCGGGGAGCCCTGGAAATAGCGTATTATATTTTCGGCATTTGTGCCCGATCCCGATGCGAATATGGCTATGTTTTTAACTTTATTCATTGTAATTGATTACTTTTGAATCCGGCCAGGATTTCCTCTTGCCATCATCCGTATATAAACATTGGTCGACGCGAAGGAAGAAAGATGGCCAAACAGCGGAAATGGAGACAGGAGAGGGAGATCGCCCGGGTTTTAGACAGTTTATAAGCGTTTTCGCGGTTAATATTTACTAAAAAAGCTTCCACGGTGTCAAAAGTAATAGAAAAAGTGTTACTTTTGCGAAGAATTTTGCGTCCAAAGAAGCGGGATTCACTGTTGAGATACAACTAAACAACTATATGTTAAACTTTTAATTATTACAATCATGTCAGTAGTTTCGGAAAAAATCGTCGAAATCATCGTTGACAAACTTGGTGTTGACGCTGCGGAAGTTGTTCCTGCTGCAAGTTTTACTAACGATCTGGGTGCAGACTCGCTCGACACCGTTGAGTTGATCATGGAATTTGAAAAAGAGTTCGAGATCACCATCCCGGATGAAGATGCCGAAAAAATCACGACCGTAGGCGACGCTATCACCTACATCGAAGCCAAGAAATAGTTTCGGGGCGAATTTTCAGGGCTTTAGCGCCTTTCACACCTAATTTTGTAAATCAAGAGATTTTGTATCTATGGGAGCAAAAAGAGTTGCAATAACCGGTATTGGGACAATCAACCCTTTGGGGAACAGCATAGCTGAATATTTCGATAACCTTGAGAAAGGCGTCAGCGGTGCCGCTCTGATAACTCATTTCGACACAACGAATTTCAAGACAAAATTTGCGTGTGAGGTAAAAAACTATAATTCGGCCGATTATTTCGACCGCAAGGAGGTCCGTAAATACGACCTTTTCGCCCAATACGCATTGGTGGCCGCTGATCAGGCTGTTGCCGATTCGGGCCTGGTGCCGGCGGATGAGGATCTCGAAATGGCGGGAGTGATCTGGTCGTCGGGGATCGGCGGTTTGGAGACATTCTACCAGGAGGTAAAGGGCTATGTCGAGGGCAATTTCGTCCCGCGATTTAGCCCTTTCTTTATCCCTAAGATGATTGCCGACATAGCTGCCGGCCACATTTCAATGAAATACGGTTTCATGGGACCGAACTACTGCACCGTTTCGGCTTGCGCTTCGTCCAACCACGGTATCATCGACGCTATGAACCTCATCCGCATGGGTAAGGCTACAATCATGGTCGTCGGGGGCTCGGAAGCTGCGATCAACGAGCCGGGAGTAGGTGGTTTCAACTCCATGCAAGCGCTGTCGACGCGCAACGACGATCCCGCTACGGCTTCGCGTCCTTTCGATGTCGACCGCGACGGTTTTGTCATAGGCGAAGGTGCCGGCGCATTGGTCCTCGAAGAGTGGGATCATGCTGTGGCACGCGGAGCGAAAATCTACGGTGAAGTGGCCGGCGGCGGAATGAGCGCCGATGCCTACCACCTCACGGCTCCCCACCCCGAAGGGTTGGGCAACAGAAAAGCTATGCTCGATGCGGTGAAAGATGCAGGCATCCGCCCCGAAGACATAGACTACATCAACACACACGGTACGTCGACCCCTGCGGGCGACCCGGCCGAGTTGAAAGGGATTGCCGCAGCCTTTGGCGACCACCAGTACAAGATGAATATCAGCGCAACCAAGTCCATGACCGGCCACCTGCTTGGCGCCGCCGGAGCCATCGAAGGCCTGGCTTGCATCATGGCTCTTACTCGGGGCGTTATTCCTCCGACAATCAACAACTTCACGTTGGATCCAGTGATCGATCCGAAGTTGAATCTTACTCTCAACAAAGCACAGAAGCGGGATATTACCTATGCGTTGAGCAATACGTTCGGTTTCGGCGGGCACAACTCGACGGTTGTCTTCAAGAAAGCTTAATAAGTAAATGCGGTGTTTGCTGCGTTGACAGACCCTTTGAGGGCAAGATTTGGCAAAGACAGGAGTCACTACCGTATTATAAGGGAGTTGTTCGGGTTTACGCCCGGCAACATAGAGATTTATAAGTTGGCCTTGTTACACAGGTCGGCTTCTCTGTTTCTGGACGACGGCACTCCATTGAACAACGAACGGCTGGAGTATCTCGGTGATTCGATATTGCAATCCATCGTGTCGGACTATCTGTTCACTGAGTTTCCGACGCGCAACGAAGGTTTCCTTACCCAGGTTCGTTCAAAGATCGTCAGCCGCACTTCGTTGAACCGGCTCGGTGTGGCCGTAGGTCTCGACCGTTATATCATCATCGGCGGAGGCGGGGGCCATCCTCAGAAACATCTTTTCGGCGACGCTTTCGAGGCGATGATAGGCGCTATCTATCTCGACAAAGGGTTTGACTTCACCAATCGTCTGGTTATAAATAAGTTGTTTTACCGTCATCTTGACCTTGAAGAACTGTCGCAGACTGAGAACGACTACAAGAGCCGCTTGATAGAATGGGGCCAAAAAAGCCGTCAGGATATAAGGTTCGTAACATCGTTCAGTGAAAACTCCACGGCCCGTGAACCCAATTTCCGGTCACTGATAGTTGTAGACGGCAAACAGTTGGGGTATGGTGACGGGGGTACCAAAAAGGAAGCCGAACAGAACGCCGCCTTTATGGTTTCTCACCTGCTGTCGGATTACGAAAGCGAATTGCTGCTCGACACTATCGACTCGGTAGTCGAAAACGACGACCGGAGGCCGGGCGGAGAATAACAGTGAGGGGGCATGGAATGGCTGTGCCACATAAAGATAAAGTGACACGCAAAGAATCTCAGTTACAGAGCGATATGCAGGGCGGCAATGGTACGAATGAGAAATTAGCGTTGCAGACAGACAAGGATGTCCGTGAGAGACTTGCATTACGTGGATGCAAAGCCTTGAATGACGCCGAGTTATTGAGCATCATCATTCGCGAGGGTAACGACGGGCGCCAGGCGGTGGAGCTTGCCGGAGAGTTGTTGCAAAAAGTTGACGGCAGTCTCGGCAGGTTGTCGTCGATGGAATTCCATGCCCTCAGGTCGATGTGTTCGCTGGCAGCCAGGAGGGCTGCGCCGTTGGCGGCGGCATTCGAATTGGCTCGCCGCATGAAGCGTGAACAAACGGGGACCGTCGACATGATCTTTTGTAACGAGGATGTCGAAGAGATGTTCCGGTCGGTGATCTCGGAACTTCCACACGAGGAGTTCTGGGTGGTTTACCTCGCATCGTCGAACCGGGTGCTGGAACGTATGAAGGTCAGCCAGGGCGGTGTTTCGTCGACAGTGGTAGACTGTAAGTTGCTAATAAAGCGGGCGTTGGATCTTTTGGCCAGCTCTATGATACTGGTGCACAACCATCCTTCGGGTGACCCCGGTCCCAGCGGGGAGGATATCACGATCACAAAACGGCTCGACGAGGCGGCGACGCTATTCGACATACGGCTGCTCGACCATGTCATATTTGCCGGAACACAAAGTTACAGTTTCCGCTGCAACGGACTTCTGTAATACCATGCTGGGTCGATCTCCTGTGACAACGTCTGCTTAAAAAGATCAATTTACCTATTCAGTATTCGACTGCGACTTTTTTTCGAAAAAGTCGCCCAAAAAACTTCAATCATTTATTTTGCTGCGACCTGTAGTGGTTATCTTATATGCTGGAAAGCTTTAATTACAAACAAAGTAAAGAGGCTTTCCAGCATATAAGATAACCACTATAAATCAGAGTAAAGTAAAATCATTAAAAGTTTTTGGTGCCGCTTTTTTCAAAAAGCGGCAGTTAAAGACGCTACAGGTAAATTGATCGATTTTCTACTATTATCCGGCCGTTGCTTTTATAAATAGCTACAGCCGGATAATGCATATTATAAACTTTTTATCTTTGCTGTAAATTCCGACCTGTTTATAACGATTTTATCTCTGGGATATGTCTGAAATATTATTGATAACGCCGCCATTCGTGCAACCCAACACTCCGTATCCTGCCACGGCATACCTGAAAGGATACCTTGCCGGGGAGGGAGTGGATGTAGGGCATTACGACCTGTCGATAGGGTTATTGGGCGAGATTTTTTCTGCCGGTTTCCTTGGCCTCCTGTTCGCGACGGCTCCCGGGAACGACGCGGGGGAAAATATAACCAGGATATACAATCTCAGGAGACGTTACATCGCAACGATAGGCCCGGTCATCGATTTTCTGCGTGGCAACGACCTTTCACTGGCACAGTTGATATGTTCGCCAGATTTTCTGCCCCAGGGGGGGCGTTTCTCGGGTATAGAGGAGCAGATGGAACATTTCGGAAGGATGGGGACCTGTGACTGCGCCCGTTTCCTGGCTACGTTGTACCTGCACGAGATCGGCGATTATATACGTCATGCGGTGACCGAACACTTCGAGTTGGCGCGTTACGGTGAGCGGCTGTCGCTTGCCGTGGCGGAGTTCTCGCGTATCGAAGCGGAGGTCATACGGGAGGCGAACATCATCGAAGATCGCATGACGGCGCTGCTCGACGAGGTTCTGGAGCGCGAGAGACCGCGGTTGGTAGGATTCACGATACCTTTTCCGGGCAACCTTATTGCAGCATTGCGCTGTGCCCGCCATATAAAAGAGCATCACGACGGTGTCGGGGTGATTTTCGGCGGGGGATATCCTTCGACCGAACTCCGCGGCATGACCGACCGTGGCATATTCCGCTATGTGGACTACATCGTGCTCGACGACGGCGAACGGGCACTAAAGGAGATAGTCGAAGGGCGCATACCGGCCGGGGTCATCACACCGGATGGGGCCGTGCCCGGTGGCCAGCGTATCACGCACCTCCAGCGGGGCTGTCCCGACTTCGGCGGACTCCGCCACGGGGAATATTTGTCGCTGTGTGAGACCACCAACCCGATGCTGCGCCTGTGGAGCGACGGGGCGTGGAACAAAATGTACATCGCCCACGGGTGCTATTGGGGCCGGTGCGCGTTTTGCGATACGTCGCTCGACTACATAGGCCGTTACGATACTGTGCCGGCAGCTACTTTTGTCGACTGGATGGAGATGGTGGCACGCCAGCGCGGTTCACGCGGGTTTCATTTCGTCGACGAGGCGGCTCCGCCGAAGATGCTGAAAGAGATCTCGCTCGAAATCCTGCGGCGCGGACTCACGTTCACATGGTGGACCAACATTCGCTTCGAGAAGGCTTTTACGGGCGACCTGTGCGCACTGATGGCTTCGGCAGGATGCATCGCCGTTTCGGGCGGGTTGGAGACGGCGTCGAACCGCCTGCTGGAGTTGATGGGAAAGGGGATTTCGGTCGAGGAGGCTACCGTCGTGATGCGCAATTTTTTCTATGCCGGTATCATGGTGCACGGATATCTGATGTACGGCTTCCCTACCCAAACCCTGCAGGAGAGCGTCGATGCACTTGAAGTGGTCAGGCAGATATTCCGGGCCGAGCTGCTCGACTCGGCATTCTGGCACCGTTATGCCATGACCGTCCACAGCCCGTCGGGTACCGATCCCGAAGCCTACGGTGTGCGACGCCGTCCGACACACCCTAATCCTTTTGCCAATAACGAGGTCTATTATGCCGAGAACCGGGGGTACGATATTCATGCCGCGGGCTCGGCGTTGCGTGCGGCCCTTGAGGCTTATATGGCGGGCGATGGGCTCGACCGTCCCGCCCACAAATGGTTCCAGGGTAAAGCCCCGCAAACCACGGTCGAGGAGTGGCTCGTGACCGACCAGTTGATAAAACCCGACGCGTCGCGTATTTTCGATGCGCGCTCACGGCTCGTATGGCTGTCTGCTCCGCCACGGGCGGGCGAGGGTGGGATCGTGGTCGACAGCCCGTCGCGCCGCAAGGAGTTTGCGTTTGCTCCACACGATACGGCATTCCTGACAGAACTGTTAGGAAGATGTTCCGACCTCGATACCGTTACCACGCTCGACGAGGCGCGTGAACTCTATGCTTCCTACTCACCGGAGCCTTTCCTCACGCTCTACCACTCCAAAAAATGGGACGCCCTGCGCGGATTCGGGCTGTTACAGGTATAGCGGCTTAGAAACTGCCTGAATTTCTATTGGAAAGTCAAGTGACCTCCGGTGCCCCGTAATTTGAACAAAACATGGGTCAACGATGCCCGCGAGATAAGGGAACATATGTAGTAATCCCTACTCTTTGCTTACGCGATCACCCTTCCAGGTTATTCCTGGCGTTAGAGCCTGTCTAAGTTTCCTGGGGAAAGTATTTATCGTTTCTTTTGAGTCTCTTTTCGACGAAAGTCCCGGAAGCTGTTTGGATTTTTTAAGGAAGTTATTTTATATCTGTTTGCCGATGATTTTCTCCGGTGAAATGAGGCGAATAGAGGTTTCGGCTTAATGGCCAAATGGGGAAATGGAATAGGGGGTAAATCTATTTATCGTTGTCCTTGTGCCGCCTATAACTGCCGCTTTTTTCAAAAAGCGGTACCAAATTTTTTTAATCCAGACCTTACTCTGATTTATAGTAATTGTGTTATAAGGATGAAGAGCCAGTCATTAAGGCCTTCATCCTTATAACACAACTACAACAGGTCGCAGCAAAGTAATGATTGAAGTTTTTTGGGCGACTTTTCTTCAAAAAAGTCGCGGTAGATGAGGCACAAGGAAAACGATATAATAAATTTACCGGGCTTTTTGAAAAGCGGGGCATTATTTGTAACTTAGCGGCGGCAAACGGGAATGTGCAAGATGGTTGCTGAAAAAAGGCGCAAAATATATTACACCATGGGTGAGGTGACGGAGATGTTCGACGTCAAGCCGTCGCTCATACGCTTTTGGGAGAAGCGTTTCGACATATTAAAACCTCATAAGAACAACAAGGGCAACCGGTTGTTCACTCCCGAGGATGTGGATAACCTTAAGATAATCTATCATCTTGTCAAGGAGCGCGGCATGACTCTGGACGGTGCCGCCCGCCGCCTTAAGGCCGGGACTAAGGGTGTGCGCCGCGATATGGAGTTGATGGAACGGTTGCAATCCATCCGCGGGGTTTTATTGGGGATAAGGCAGGAATTAAAAGAACCGGGCGATATTTTTGATGAAGCCGACATGCCCCACGGGCCCTCGGTAAGCGAAAATGATGTGGAGGTATGGGCCCAGGACTCGAGCGCGGGGGATATTCCGGACGGTGTGGATGTTGTGGCAACAGATAGAAATGAAGATCATAGCGGCATTCAGGCCGTACCCGGTATTGCGCCTGTGGCGGAATGCGACGATGAGGGCAATCCCGTAGCCGACACACCTCTCGCGCGTCCCTATGCCGTAGAGCAAACATTGTTTTAGGAGGCAGACAGTTTCCAGGTCATGAGTAGCGCCTGACACCGGCAAAATTGTGTCCGACACATTTTTAATCCATCCATAATGCCTGCGGTCAAAGTAGAGGAGATAATAGAGGCCATCGAGGGTTTTGCCCCGCTTTCGCTTCAGGCCGGATTCGACAATTCCGGTCTTACAGTGGGCGACCCCTGCAAGGAGGTCGACAGCGCCTTGTTGTGTGTCGATGCGACTGGCGAAGTTGTTGACCTGGCGATATCTGAAGGCATAGGGCTGGTCATCTCACATCATCCGGTCATTTTTCATCCGCTGCCGAGACTGACCGGAGAAGATTGGGTGCAGAGGGTGGTGATGAAAGCCATAAGGCATGGTATTGCACTTTACGGATGCCATACCAACCTCGACTCGGTCCCCGGCGGCATGAACCACCGGTTGGCACATATTCTGGGAATACGTGATTTCTCGGTGCTTTCGCCCGAGGGCGATTCGGGAGCGGGCTACGGAGTGGTCGGCATGTTGGATGAGGCTATGGATGCCGTGGGGTTTTTGTCGGAGGTGAAACGAAAGTTATCGCTGGGAATGTTGCGCCACAGCGCTTTGCGTGGACGTAAAGTCCGCCGGATAGCGCTATGTACCGGGTCCGGGGCTTCGTTGATTCCTGCGGCACGGACTGCGGGAGCCGACATTTATCTTGCCGCAGATTTCAAATACAACGACTTTTTCTCAGATGCGGGCGATATGATCATTGCCGACATCGGCCATTTTGAGAGCGAATATTGTGCAATCGACCTGTTGGGTGATATTATTCAGAAAAAAATACCTAATTTTGCACTCCGCAAAAGTGCGTTCGCTTTTAACCCCGTAAAATATTTATAACCGAGATAATATGGCTACCGTAAGCAAAAGAGGAGGTGACACTCCCGATTATTCGATGGAGGAGAAGATCGTTTCGTTGTACGAACTCCAGAAAATCGACTCCAAGATAGACGAAATAAACAAGATCAAGGGGGAGCTTCCTTTGGAAGTGCAGGACTTGGAGGATGAGGTAGCCGGTTTGCAGACCCGTCTTGAAAACATTAAGTCTGAGATCGCCGACCTGGAGGCTCTTACCAAACAGCGTAAAAAGGAGATAGAAGAGTCAAAGGCGCTGATCGCCAGATATGAAGAGCAGCAGAATAACGTTCGCAATAACCGCGAATACGACGCTCTCTCGAAAGAAATAGAGTACCAGAAGCTTGAGATCGAATTGAGCGAGAAGCGCCTTAAGGAGAACTCTGCCGAGGTCAAGATCAAAAAGAAACAGGACGAGGATGTCCAGGAGATCATTGAAGGACGCAAGATCGACCTGCAGAATAAAAAGCAGGAACTGGAGAGCATAGACCAGGAGACGGTCCGCGAAACGGAGGTATTGAGTGCCCAGAGTCTTAAGGCGCAGGCCCGTATCGACGAGCGCCTTTTGAGTGCTTATAAGCGCATCAGGGCCAATGCCCGCAATGGGCTGGCTGTGGTTACGGTTAAACGTGACGCCTGCGGAGGTTGCTTCAATCGCATTCCGCCCCAGCGTCAGTTCGATATACGCACGAGTAAGAAGATCATCGTATGCGAATATTGCGGCCGCATACTGGTCTCCGACGAACTCGACAGCGAATAGTCGCGGCGGAGGGTGCCCGGAGAATGTTAGCAGACCGCGAATGGTCGCTAAGAACCCGTCTGGTTTACCTGTAAGAATTTAGCCGATCTCTTCGGAACAATCGTTAATTCAACAATCCCGTCCGGGTCTCTTATGGGAAATATATTTCCCATAAGAGACCCGGACGGGATTGTTGAATTACAAATTCCTCTTACAAGATTTATCGGACTTTATAATCAGGTGTGATCAAACAATGGTAAATGGGAAGATTCAGGACGTTATACACTATCATAGCAGGCGTGCTCGCATCTGCTGCAGCGATCATGGGATGCGACAAGACGGACAACGACAGGCCGGCTCCGAGGGTCTATGTCCTGGGAGAGTATTATTACAAAAAACCGTGTTATTGGGTCGACGGAGAACCTGTGATTCTGGAACGTCCGGAAGATCTGATATATATTCATTGTAACGCCATTGCCATCGGCGTAGGTAATATCTACTGCGGAGGTGAAGTATTTTGGCGTGATTCTGACAAAGACCCGTGCGCATGCTTGTGGATCAACGGTAAAATAAGTAACTGGAATATGCCCAGGTTTTCGGTCTGTACCGCGATGTCCGTTTCCAACGGCAATCTTTACAGTGCGGGATACATTGCAAATGGAGACCGTCAGGGCTACTACTCCGTCAACGGCGATATCAGCCTCATAAGCCGACAATACGGTGAGGCCTCGGTATGTTCGGCAATCGTTCCATACGCGGGCTCGGTATATGTGGGGGGATGGCATCGGCCTCGAAACAGCCAAATAAATAAAATCGCCTGCTATTGGAAGGACGGGGTAGCTGTTGCGCTGGAGACTCCGGAGGATAGTTATGAAACGCTATGTACCTCCATAGCCGTTTCGGGAAGTATTGTACATGCTGTAGGAGACTATTATCAAGGTGTTTATCCTTTTGAGATAAGACCATGCTATTGGAGGAACGGCAAACTCGTAAACCTTGCCGCTCCTGGAGAAGCACGTGAGTTATGCTATTCTTCTGTCATCGTTTCAGGAGGTAACGTCTACATTGGGGGAAGTTATGTAGATAAAGACAGGATAAATCCCTGCTATTGGGTCGACGGCGTGTTGGTCGGCCTGAGTAATCCGTCCGGCATAAGCACGAAGTGCACTTCGCTCGCCGTTGTCGACGGCATTGTTTATGCGGCCGGAATTATCTATCCCGAAGATAAGTGGCGAGGCTGCTATTGGATAGGGACAGAATATTTTGTGCTGGAAGGCTCGGAAACGGAATCTTTTAAAGACTATTCGATCACTGTAGCCAGGTAGGGTTAAAATCTGTATGAGCTACAAAACCGGTAATTATGCCAAAAGTGGCGCTTGATCATGTCATTCTGAGGGGAAAGTAGCGACGAGTAATCTGCTTTATATTCAAATGTTTAGTGGAATTCACGCAAGATTCGTGATAATATACCCTGCATTAGTAGAAAATACTTTTTACTGATGCAGGGTATCTTATTAATAAACAATTCATTGGACAGCGAACCAGGCGCCATTTCTGGGCTCAGTCTGAAAAGTAGGTTGGTGAAAAATTCGTAAACTTGCACAAACGCAGTTTACGATGACAGAGCAGGAACGATTTGCACGGATGTTTTTAGCCGAATGGCTTGTGGATAATTTCGAGGTTGTGCGGTTTGAGGA
>JAVBMJ010000055.1:0-8549 GCA_031552535.1 Rikenellaceae bacterium | reverse complement strand
AATATGGTGAAAGGTGAGGGCAGAGCGTCGAACTTGTTCGAAAGCTATGCCGAGCCGCATCCCATATTCTTCAAATATAGTGAAAGCCGAGGGCAATCGTGAAAGCTTGCTTTCAAAAGATTGCCGAGGCGCATCCTATATTATGTAAAATAGTTGCGAATTATTTTCAGGACTATTTTACGCGAAAATCGAGGAGCATAGCGGGACTATGTAACAAGATTTTCGAAAAAAGAGGCCAAAAAGAAACGACAAATATGTTCCATAGGAAATTTAGACAGACTCTAAAAGCGGGCGTCGACGCACGTTGGCCGTAGCGGATATCAGATTTCAGAGTCTGCATAAATTCCAACACGTATTTATGCAAATTCTGAAATCTGATCTTTGCCCATTATTCCTCTTAATCAAGGTGCTTCCATGAGACGATTTTTCTATATAGACCAGACGGAACAGCAGGTCGGCCCATGTTCTCTTGAGGAACTTGCGAAGGCCGGCGTACGCAAGGATACCATGGTGTGGTATGCCGGTATTGCCGATTGGACTCCGGCAGGCGATCTGCCTGAGTTGGACACTCTGTTCGCGGAAGGGCAGCCCGCGGTTACATATCCACGACAGCAGATGCCTCCGTCGCGTATGGCGGAAGATACCGCACAGGACAACGCCAGACGTACCGGCGGCGGGGAAAGAACGCAATATCCCGAATCGGATGGTAAGCCGGACTCATGGCTTACGTTTGCAATTATTGCAACGGTGTTGTGCTGTCCTCCGTTCGGTATTCCGGGCATAGTGTATGCTGCAAAAGTCGATGTGCTTTGGACGGCAGGCAGGTATGATGAGGCGGAGAAGGCTGCGAAAAGCGCACGGATGTGGACTCTTGTCTCTGTCGGAGTAGGCTTTCTGTTTGCGGTGATATGGACCATAGCCCAGATACTACTGGGAGTCGGATTGCAGGCATTATCCGAGATGGTTTAAAAGTATTTCTCTCGTTCTTTTACTCCTTTTCCCGGTTTTCTTTTCCTCCGGTCATTGCCCCATATTTCCGACATGCAGTTTCATCCCGGCTACAAACACTACCGGGAGTATGTGAAAATAATTCCGGTAATATTTTTAAACAGTTTCTGAGAGTGCGACTACTGTTTTTCAATAGGCAATAACATACATAATTACATTGGTTGTTATTTCCGGGTTGAAAAGCAATCCGCAATTGGGCGTAGCGCCATGGGCGCCGGGCCGAAAAATGCAGCTTGCGTAGATATGTATATTAATTCCTTTCAATTTATATAAAGTCCAATAAATCTTCACAAACTTATTGGACTTTATATGACAGTCTACAACAAAGGGCCGGGCCGGCCCTGAAGTTCTCATATGAATTTTCGATATATGCGCAGGATGCTTATTGTTACGGTAGTAGCGATCATGGTTGTTACCTCCGTAATTGTTTTTGCATTCGATCCTGCGGGTAACCAGTGGTATCCGAAGTGTCCGGTAAGATCTGTGACCGGTTTCAGTTGCCCGGGTTGCGGTACGGGCCGCGCCATGCATCAGTTGCTTAATCTGCATTTTGCAGAAGCGTTTATGCTGAATCCAGTTTTAGCTATTGCCTTGCCATATATTGCACTTTTGCTGTATCTTGAATATGGTGGTGGCAAAAAGCGTTTCTCGCGACTTTATGCGGCTCTAACGGGCATAAAGGCCATTTATGCGACACTGATAATCATAATGGCATATACGTTGGTGAGAAACATATACGGATTCTGAGCCGCCGATTTATACTTTCCCGGTAATAAAATAAGTAAAGTGCTGATCTGAAATGGATATTGAGGAATTTCGCAAATATTGCCTGTCGGTAAATGGGGCGGAAGAGTCGATCTTTTTGCAGAATCGCAATGTGCTGGTGTGCAAAATAATGGGAAAAGTGTTTGTATATATCCCATTGGAACCCAAAGACTGCATTTTCAAAGCATATCTTAAGAAACTGTTTAATTTTCCTATGGAAAAAGGTTTAAGTATATTCCGGTGATGATTTTTGCGTGAAAATAGAGGCGCATAGCGGTGTTCTATGTAACGAAATTTTCATGCGAAAAGCGGCCCGGAAGAACTTACAATACTTTCCATAGGAAATTTAAACGGTTTCTAAGTGTGATCCCCAGAGGTCGGTCGGGTTGCGTGATAAATACAACGGTATCGTCCCCGACGATTTTAAGACCATGTTGTGGAACTGGGTTATTCTGGAAAGCGACGTACCCGACGACCTGATTAAGGAACTTATCCGGCACTCGGAAGTCATCGGTAAATTACCGAAAAAGAAACAGGAAGAATACCGGAACAGTCGGAGCCTGGCCAATTTTCCAGCGGGAACTGAGGAACTGCTTTAGAAGCTGTTTTGAATTTATTAATCTCGTTAACAAATCCAAACAGCTTCTAAAAATATTTCAGTAATATTTTTAAACAGTTTCTTAGACAGGCTCTATTTTCCTAATTATAAAACTGGCAACAATGCGGGTGATTCCCGTAATCCAAAGATACGTTCAACTATATCTGGGAGCGCAAACTGAATTGTTCCAGTGTAGGTATCCGGGGCGATATCATATCGTGGGTATTTTGTGCCGTAACCTACGGCACCGTAACCAAAAAAACTACGAAAGCCCTGAATACAGGGCTTTCGTAGTTTAACCTTGCATTTGCGTGATTCCGGCGCGGCTCGAACGCGCGACCCACAGCTTAGAAGGCTGTTGCTCTATCCAACTGAGCTACGGAACCCGGTGTTGCGGCGGCAAAGATACAAGATCCTCACCGAAATTCCAATCGTTACAAACACTGGAACCTGTTTAAAATTACCTTAACAATTATTTGTCGTCTCTTTTTGGTCTCTTCTTACATAATATAATATCTGTCCGGGGCGACTACATAATACGTCGTCCCATCAGTGTTGCCGACGAACATCCCGTGATTTCGACAGTCACGTAATCGCCCGGGCATTCTCCGGAACTGTCGAAGACGACCACTTTGTTTTGGGATGTGCGCCCGAAGAGCCGTTTCTCGCTTCGTTTTGAAGTCCCCTCCACAAGCACCTCGAACCTGCGGCCCTCGTCGCGGCGGTTACTTTCGAGCGACAGAGAGTTCTGTAGCGCGATGATCTCGTTCAACCGCGCGGTTTTGACCTCGTCCGGGACGTCGTCGGGCAGGTGGCGCGACGCATATGTGCCCGGACGTTCCGAATATTTGAACATATACGCAAATTCGTAACCAACCTCACGCATCAGCGACAGCGTATCTGCATGATCTTCGGTGGTTTCGCCGCAAAATCCGGCTATCAGGTCGGTGGTTACCGCACAATCGGGAATCAACCGCCGGATGGAGGCAATGCGGTCGAGGTACCATTCTCTCGTATACCTGCGGTTCATCCGCTCCAGCACGCTGCTGCTGCCCGATTGCGCCGGAAGGTGTATCGATCTGCACAGATTAGGCATCGAGGCTATCGTTTCCAACAATTTGTCGCTCATGTCCTTGGGATGCGACGTGGCAAAACGTACCCGCAACGACGGGTCGATCTCAGCGACAGCTTTGAGCAGGGCCGGGAAATCAACCGTTTCTCCCGCATCGTCCCAATGGTAAGAGTTGACATTCTGCCCCAACAGCGTTACCTCGCGGTAGCCCGCCTCGAATAGCTCGCGCGCTTCGCGCAGGATCGTCTGCGGCTGGCGGCTACGTTCGCCACCCCGTGTATAAGGCACCACACAATAAGCGCACATGTTGTTGCATCCGCGCATGATCGCCACAAAAGCGCTCACCCCGTTGGCATCCAGCCTCACCGGCGAGATCTCCGCATAGGTCTCCTCGCGCGACAACTGTACGTTCACCCCTCTGGCCCCCTCCGATGCCGCACGCAACAATTGAGGCAGATCGCGGTAGGCATCGGGCCCGGCCACAATGTCGACGATCTGCTCGCGTTCCATCAACTCCTCCCTGAGGCGCTCGGCCATGCAGCCGATAACCCCCACAATCAAACCGCGGTTAGCCTTCTTGTAGCGTTTGAACTCCCTAAGCCGCCCCCATATACGCACCTCGGCATTGTCGCGTATCGAACACGTGTTGACCAGTATGACATCGGCCTTCGCAATGTCGGAAACGTGCCTGTATCCCTCTCTTTGCAGTATCGACAACACTATCTCGCTGTCGGCGACATTCATCTGACAGCCGTATGTTTCGATATGCACCTTCCTTCCGTCGCCCCTCAAGGGACGTATCCCAGAATATTCCATAGATCTGTTTTATGGCGTGTTAACGCCGCCCTGAGCCGTCGTTACTTCGAGTCGATCTCTTCGGGCGGTATCGGCAACCTGTAGTCGGCATCGATAATCTCTTCCTCCGTGAAGAAATGGCTCCATTCGATGCGTGCATTTTCGTCGCTGTCCGATGCGTGTATTGCGTTGCGGGTCAGGCTTTCGGCAAACAGGCGGCGCAGGGTTCCCTCTTCGGCTTTTGCCGGATTGGTATTCCCCACCAGCCGGCGGAGCTCGGCTACGGCGTCTTCATGTTCCAGCACAGCTACCACTACCGGCCCCGAGGTCATGAAAAGCACAAGGTTGTCGAAAAACGGACGCCCCTTGTGTACGGCATAGAATTTCTCGGCCTGGTTGCGGCTCAGGTAGATGAGTTTCATGGCGCGGAGAGTGAATCCGGCTCCGATTATGCGGTCGAGCATTTTGCCCGTGTGGCCCGCTGCAACGGCGTTGGGCTTGATAATGGTGAATGTACGGTTCATGGCTATGTCGTTTTAGATGTTATTTTTTAAGCATGGACTCCACGCGTGGTTTCCGCACACGATAGATAATATCCGGCCGGATGGCGTAGTAAGCGATTTTTTCGGTTCCCAGCGTCGTGGTGTAGTCGACGCAGTCGACATCGAACCCCTCGCCACGCAGCCTCTCGGGATAGTCGCGACCGTACTCACGCATGTGGTCGGCCTGTCCATAGGCTCCCAGGCGGCCTTCGGGAGTGGTTATCGCAGGATCTTCGTATGTGTTTTCGCGGTCGGGATTCACCGGGCACATCATCACTCCCCAGCCCCCATGACGCATCACGCGCAGTATCTCGCGCATGGCAAGGCGGTCGTCGTCGATGTGCTCCAGCAGGTGGTTGCAGATCACGACGTCGAAACTGTTGTCGGAGAACGGGATTTGCCGCACATCCATCTTTAGCTTTGCCAGAGGCGATTCGAGGTCGGCAGTGATGTAATCATCCCCGAACATCTTTTCGAACCTGCTTATAAAACAACGCTCGGGCGCTATGTGAAGCACACGCGGATGTGATGAGAAGAGATCGGTACGGTCGCGCAACCATAGCCACATCAACCGGTGGCGTTCGAGCGACAGGCACCCCGGACACAGGGCGTTGGGTCGCGAAACTACATAGCCGTACGGCAACATCTTCCGGTAACGGCGCCCGCATACCGGGCAACAGACCCGCCGCCCGGCATAGAGCACTCCCACAACAGGCATAACCCAATGTACGATGCGCTGGATATGGCGACGCGGCACCGTTCCGAGTATGAACTTTATCAACGTCCTCATTCTTCCGCTGCAGTTTCAACACTCCCATTAAGCGCCTGTTCCACACCGGACCCGGCTTTACGCAAACGTCCGCGGCAAAGTTCTATCAACTCCGCGGCCCGTTTAACGTCGGCAGCCAACGTGTCGACGTCGACATTGCCTTTTGATAATTTATCGAGGATAGCTTCTATTTCGGCTATCGCATCTGCATAGGACACCTCTTTTTTCGCCATATTCTTTATTTTTCCCATCTCTCCGGCCCGGGTGTTGCCGTGCCGTTATGAGACCTGCCGTGAAACAACCCAGCTATCGCTATCGATCTATGATAGCCCCTTTCGAACCCATTGCCAACGTGATCTCCACCTTGTCTCCCGCAGAAAGTGCCGCTGCGTCGCTCACAGCCTTACCCCCGAACCTGACAATGGCAAATCCAAGCGAAAGTATATTGCGCGGATCGCGGGCCCGCACCACTGCTTCGAATGCCGACAGGCGCACCCGCTCACGTTCAATGACCGAGCCCGATGCCAGCTCGATTCTTTCTCCAAGAAGGGCTGCTTTGGCCGTGCAATGCGAAAGAGTCATGCCGGCAAGCCTCGACAACTCGCCACGGTAACGTTCGAGCCGTAATTCCGGCTGACGGATCATATCCGCAGACAAGCCTTTAAGACGTAGCGCCACACCTGTCATGCGGCTGTTTTCCCTTTCGATAGTTGCCGCCGCATTCGCCGCTACCGCCTTCCCCGCATCGGCCAGCCAACCGTCGATCCCGGCCAAGACCTCGACAAACCATGCCGCCACGGCCGTGGGAGTTTTGAGCGACATTGCCGCCACGAGGTCGGCCACACTCGTGTCCTTGTCGTGCCCGATGCCCGTAACCACCGGCAGCGGGAATTGCGCTAAATGGCTGCACAGACGATAGCTGTCGAAACATCCCAAATCGCTTTGCGCCCCGCCACCGCGGATCACAACCACGGCATCGAAATCGTCCTCCGCCCCGGCAATGCGTTCAAGAGCCAGTATTATAGACTCCTCGGCTCCGGCACCCTGCATGAAGGCGTCGAAAAGCGTTACGTCGAAATGGTAGGGACTCGCCTCCAACTCGCGCATGAAGTCGCGATATCCTGCCGCCACCGACGACGACACCACGGCCAGGCGCTGCGCCATGACCGGCGGTCCCAGCATGCGGTTCATCTCGTAGACTCCCTCTTCGCGAAGCCGTGCAATGGTGGCGTCGCGCTGCAGGCGCATCTCTCCCACCGTATACGAAGGGTCGATGTCGGTTATGTTGAGCGACACGCCATAGAGCTCATGGAACGTGACCGACACCCTGACCAGTATCTTCATTCCTGCGGCGAGAGGGGTGCCCGTAGCCGAAGCGAAATACGATGAGATTGCTCCGAAACTGCTGCGCCAGACCACCGCTGCCATTTTTGCTTTCGGGACATGGTTGTCGCCGCCTTTTTCGACCAACTCCATATAACAGTGTCCCGAGTAGTTGACTTTCATCTCGCCGATCTCGGCCATCACCCAATAGGGCAACGGGAATGCATCGTCGATGCGTTCGCGCAGTATCGACAGCAGTGTATGAAGCGAAATATGGCCGGTAGTGCTCATGATTATCCCTACAAAGTTACAATTTTACACCGGAAAACAATAAATCGCGTTAACTTTGCCATGTGCGCTCCAGCACAAAGGGTCTTGGACGGACTCTGAAAAACATTGCCTCTCAGTGCCTTCGACTATCGGTTTGCTACACAGGAGATCTTCCTCGGGAACGGACATCAATTATGTCTGGTTCGAGGCCATGCACACGCGCTTCGATGCCGTGCTGACCGGCATCTCCGGGGAAGAGGGGAGCCTTCTGGCCGAAGTAATGCACAGCGAGGTTGTGTCGTTGGAGGGGGTATTCAACCGTTTCGATCCCCGTAGCGAGACATCGCGGATCAACCGCGGTACAGGATTGCGCACAGGGGTTTCGGAGACTATGGCCCGGGCGCTTGCTGCCGCTCTTGACTACCGCCACCGTACCGGCGGGTGGTTTGACGTAAATTACCTGTCGCGCGACGGAACGGATGATACGGCACAATATGTTGTCGACCGGACTGCAGGAGTTCTGGAACTGGCCCGCGCGGGAGTGCAATTCGATTTCGGAGGATTTGCCAAAGGCTACGCTATGGAACGGCTGGAACATATTGTGCGTGGAAATGGTGTGCGGAGTGCGTTATTGAGTTTTGGCAACAGTTCGGTATGTGCCATAGGCTGCCACCCCCATGGAGAGGCGTGGGAGGTGGGAGTTGCAGATCCGTCGCGCACGGGGAAGATACTTGCAAGTTTCAGGTTGTGCGACGCCTCGCTGTCGTCGTCGGGCAACTCGCCTGCCACCGGACCACATATATTTTCTCCACGCGGCGGAACAGTTTCGGAAGAGCGGGCCATTGTGTCGGTGGTAACACAGTCGTCACTCGACTGCGAGGTACTGTCGACAGCCCTGTTCGCGGCAGGCGGTGCAGAGGCCCGGGACGAAATACTGTGTAATTTCTGTGTCGAACGTGTGGCAGTTATGCCTTGGGGCGGATAGCCGGCTCCTGCAACACAATAGAGCATCGATATCCTGCGGCACGTCGCAGAAACTAATTTATGCGAATTAAGAAACTGTTTAAAAATATTAATCTTGTTCTTTTCCTGCTGTTTGCCGCGCTTTTTCGCGGTGGAATTCGTTAAATAGGAGTCGCTATTCGCCTCATCCCACCATAAAAAATCATCGACAAACAGATGTAAAATAACTTCGGTAATATTCTTAAACAGTTTCTAAGAGTTGGATTAAATTCGAATATGCATATTAATTTATTGCATATAAGCGAATTGCCGCCAATAATTACAGAATTTCTGTTTTCAGTCCGCAGCCAGCGGTGGGCGTAAATCGAAGCCGGAGGCGCGCGATCAGTCCGCAGCTTAGGGTGACTTCGGGCTGTGAACTTTGCAGACAAAGTTCATAAAACT
>JAVBMJ010000066.1:0-35939 GCA_031552535.1 Rikenellaceae bacterium | reverse complement strand
CTTCTGCATTCAGGTGATAGAGATTCCCGAAAAATTCGTCGAAACCGTGTGCCGTAGGCAGGTATTTATCCTGGTCGCCGAGGTGGTTCTTGCCGAACTGGCCGCACATGTATCCGAGCGGTTTGAGGAACTCCGCGATAGTAGGGTCTTCAGCCTGCAGGCCTATGGGCGATCCTGGAAGCCCCACTTTGGTAAGGCCGGTGCGGAACGGACTTTGACCTGTGATGAATGCGGCTCGTCCTGCAGTACACGACTGTTGGCCGTAATACTGTACGAATACACCGCCTTCGTGCCCGATGCGGTCGATATTAGGGGTCATGAATCCCATCAGGCCACGGCTGTAGGCGCTGATATTCGATTGGCCTATGTCATCGCCGAAGATCACCAGGATATTGGGTTTACCCTGCGGGGCAGCGGTCTTCTTCTGGGCACATGCCTTCTGCGGAACGATAGATCCGGCAGCCAATACGGCGCCGACTGCGGCTACCGTACCACATTTCGTAAAATTAGTTTTCAATTCCATCTTCAATTAAAATTAATTAGGGGTTAATTTGTTGATATTATAAAATCCAATACTTCTTCCGCCAGCAGCGAATCCCTGAATCGTTCCATCGCACCCTGCGATTCGAGGTACTGTCGTAAACCGGCCGCCGTTGTTCCGTTTTCAGCCGCCAAATTTTCCAGTCGTTCTGCAATAGTCTGTTCGTCCACTTCCAATCCTTCGCGATGTGCGATACTGCGAAGGATGATCATAAGTTTTACCCGTTGCGCGGCTGCTTCCACCATGTCGTTTCCGCTCTCCTGTCCGCCCTCGGAGTATTCCATCTCATTTGCTGTCAACGACGGGTGAAGGTTCATGGGAGTTGATATCAATAAGTGTTCCGAAATCTCATCGAGTTTTTGTTCGCGTCCTTGTGACTTTAATTTAATATTCTTGTAATCAGGTATATCTAATTGCGGAGGCTCGATAAAAAAAGCTTTAAAAGATAATTTTTTGCCTTTGTCCAGTTCTATTTCGGATATTTCTATAGGCGATGCCGCCGCCAGGGAGTTGTCACTCAGCGCCGTGCGGCATATGCGCGTCGAGCATGCCGACGCAAGTCCTTCGCGCAGTTCGGTACGGAACGCCGACTCCACGGCGCCGACGGGCGTATGGCCCGGTCTGAATCCGCGCAGCGGCATTTTGGAATAATGTGACAAAAGGGCCGCGTAATCCTCCTTAACCTCGTCCCACGGCACGGAGATGAAAAGTTCCTTTTCCGATTCGGCCGGAGTGTTTATCCTGACATCCATAGCTTTATATTGTTATAGTGCGGGCACGTCGCGGGCCACTTCGTAGCCCATGGCATGCACGATTTTACGTATGTATGGGTCGATATGACTGAAGTATTTGTACAATCCACGGCACAGGTAGTTGAGCCCCGCATCGCCTTCGCGCGTCTTGAGCAGCCTGTTTTTCGGGCATTCGCCCGAGCATGCGAACAGGTAGCGGCATTGGCGGCATTTGACCGGAAGCGCGAAGTCTTTTGCATATCCGAAATGCTCCTGACCTGCCGACATAGCCATTTCGACGAGTGGCGTCTGGCCGATATTGCCCAGCCAGTATTCCGGATATACGTAGTGATCGCAGGCGTAGACGTCGCCATTGTGCTCCATCGCGAGCCCTTTGCCGCAGATGGGAGAAAATATACATAACGGGGAAGGGCGGCCTATCCACTGCTCCACAGCGCTGTCAAAGAACGGGATGTAGAGATTGCCCAGGTCGCGACGGAACCATTCGTCGAATATGGCGATCAGGAAATCGCCCCACTCTTCGGCACCGACGCACCATGGCGCCACGAAAGATCCCTCTGTGGCGGGATCGGCTTCAGGACTCCCTTCCGTGGGCAGGTCGCTCTCTTTCCAGAACTGGGGGGCGGTGGTTGCGAAATTCTTCGGCTCGACGATGGGGATGAACTGCATCTGCCGGCTTCCTACCTCGTCGCGCAGGAAGCGGTATACTTCGAGCGGATATTTCGAATTCAGGTTATTGACGACGGTCAATGTGGCGAAACGCGTACCGTGCTTGTGTAGCAGACGCGACGACTCAACAACGCGATCTAACGATCCGCGCCCGTCATTATATGTGCGGTATGCGTCGTGCAGGTGCCGGGGGCCGTCGATGCTCAGGCCTACGAGGAAATTGTTTTCGGACAAAAATTCGCACCATTCGTCTGTAAGCAGCGTGCCGTTGGTTTGCAGGTCGTTCTCGATACGTACGTGTTTCGGGGCGTACTTTTTTTCGAGCGCCACCACTTTGCGGAAAAAATCGAGTCCCAGCAACGACGGTTCGCCACCCTGCCACGAGAAAACTATCTCCTGGGCGTTTTGCTGTTCTATATATTGCCTGATGAAATTTTCGAGCGTTTCGTCCGATATGCGCCAACGGCTGCCGGTCGACAGTAAATCCGATTTACTGAGGTAATAACAGTAGTCGCAACTCAGGTTGCACACCGGACCTGTGGCTTTGATCATAGCATGCATTCGCACCATGGGCTTGCCGCGGAACTGCCTCAATGAGCTGTTTTGTCGCATATTGGTTGTCGGGGTTAGAATTGTGAATGGACATAGCATATAATATGCCAAACAGGCCGGGAGCTAAGAACTTCAGGTTCGCAATCCCCGGCCAGGCATGGTGGTCAGTCCCCGTGCAGATAAAGCTATCGCTTCAACTCTTCGAGTGCCCTGAGGGTTACGTTGTCTACGGGATAGATATTGGCGTAGAACCCCGTCTCCGACAATGGCGTGTTGCGGCCGATGTATGCACGCAACTGTGCCGTTATCAGTTTGCGTGAGGATTCGGTTTCCGCTGCCGAAATTTTTATCCCTTTTCCTGTGGCGTAAGACACGAAGCCTTCGTACAGATCCTTATGCCTGCCGAAAAAAGCATCGAGATCGGCGGTAGTCTTCACTTTGTCGAGTTCGGCCAGATGGCGGTCGGTGTATTCTATCGTATAACGGTACAGGATGTTACGTCCCGATACTTCGAGGTAGAACCGTGTCATGCCCGTTGTATCGAGGGGAATGAAGATGTCGGGCATTATGCCTCCGCCTCCATACACCGTGCGTCCGCCGGGAGTGGTGTACTTCAGGCTGTCGTCGAACCTGATGCTGTCGGCCGAGAAGAACTCGCTGTGTTCGTAGCGGCGTTGAAGGTCATGGAGATAGGCGTCGGTGTCGTGTGTATATGGCTTTTGTATGGAGCGCCCTGTAGGAGTGTAGTAGCGCGCTATTGTGAGCCGCAGTGCCGAGCCATCCCCCAGCGGGAACTGCTGCTGTACAAGCCCTTTGCCGAACGAGCGGCGTCCGATTATAGTCCCCCGGTCGTTGTCCTGTATCGCCCCGGCTACGATCTCGCTTGCCGAAGCGCTCCATTCGTCTATCAGCACCACCAGCGGCAATGTCTGGTATCGGCCCTTGCCGTCGCTCTTTTGTTCTATCCGTTTCTGATGCAGGCCATCGGTGATCACGATATCTTTACCTTTGTCCAGAAATTCGTTGGCCATCATTTCCGCCTGCTCAAGTATTCCGCCGCCGTTGCCCCTGAGATCCAATATGAGATTTTTCATTCCATCTTCCGACAGCGATGACAATGCCGACATGAACTCGTCGTGGGTATTGCGCGAAAATGCCGATATCTTTACGAATCCTGTTTGCGGGGTTATCATAAAGGCGGCGTCAAGGCTTTTCACCGGGATCACTCCGCGTTCGACCGTGACAGGGACCAATGCCGCAATCCCGTCGCGCTGTATCCCGAGGTTTACTTTTGTCCCGCGTTTGCCCCGCAGGCGTTTGACTATGTCATTCTGGTTGATCTTCCTGCCCGCTACCAGCGAGTCGTCGATGGTCATTATGCGGTCGCCGTTGCGTATGCCCGCCTTATCGCTCGGCCCTCCGCTGATAACATTATTGACTATGATTGTGTCTGTGGCCATATTGAACACGATGCCTATGCCATCGAATTGGCCGTCGATCTCATAGTTGGCATCGACCATTTCCGATGCGGGTACATACACCGAATGCGGGTCGAGTTCGCCTATGATCTTTGGAAGGAGCGCCTCGGCCAAAGTATCCCAGTTCACATGGTCGACGTACATTGAATTGATCAGTCCGAACGTGTAGTTCAGTTTACGGCTTCCCGATGCCGGCGTCGTATTTTTAACCCCTTCGACAGAGGGCCTGAACAGCGTAGACCCCATAAGTATACCTCCGGCTACGGCCAGAGCCAGCAGGGTGGGGTAGAGTATCGCGAATTTTCCGTTCTTATACATGGTTTTATACTATTTGTTTTTGAATCGATATGTCAGCCCGAGGCTTATTGCGTAATTTACCTGCAACTTTTCAGGCTTGGGGGTGGTTGCGTATTTGTCGTAGTAGAGCAGCCAGTAAAGGCTCGTGGTGAAGAATCTCGTCGCCCTTATCTCGAATGTGTTCTCCCATCGCACGATAGGGTCGGATTTGAGGTTGGTGAACGAATATAGCGACGAACGGTAACGGAATATTTTTTTGTAAAACTCCTTATCGTAGTCGGCCCTTATCGACGGCCCTAATTGCCCCTTGGAATGCTTCCCCGGGTCGACTCCATTAGTCCCCTTGCTTGCCAGATAATCGTCTAATACGAGTATGATGTTGCCTGTGAGCGGCGACAGCGTCAGGCTGAAGGGCGACCCTTCGCGATGGTAGTTGAAACCCACCGAGACGTCGATAAAACCGGGCGCCATAAAATTGGATACGGTAGTAGTGTCGGTACGCGATTTCTGCCCGCGCGAGAACTGGCTGCGTATGTTACCCGTGGCGGCATACGACCAGTTTCCGCTCATTCTCCATGTGCTGAGTATGTTGAGTTTGAACTCATCTTCGTTTTTAAACACCTTGTCGTCTATTACATTCAACCCGTAACGCGCCTCGGCTTTGTAGTCCAGTGCGAACTCTCCGCGCTTGTACTGGTGGCGGAAATAGATACCGGCCCGTCCCGAGAACGTGTTGTCGCCCCCTGCAGCCCAGTTCTCGAAACGCGTTTCGGTCAATTGCAGTCCCGAATTGAACTCTATGGTGTTGCGTTCTTTTCTGATCCGCTTCTTTTCTGCGAGTTTAAATGCCTCGTTGTAATATTCGTTGGTGTATGTCGTGCCTTTTATTGTGTCGGGGCTGTCTTTGACCGACATCGACGAAGGCTCGATTTTTGTTATGGTGAACTGTGCCTGCATGGCAAACGGTGCAGAGGCAAGTATAATCAGTAATGCTGTCTTCTTCATATTGTAAAAGGACTCTGAATCCGGGTAATGCAAAGGTACATTTTTTTCCTATCTTTGCCTTGCAAAAGGCGATTTATCCATGTGCAGGAATATGCATTTAATAGAAAATATCAGATCATGAAGTACTTCGGAGCGCATGTAAGTGCGTCGGGCGGGGTCGAGAACGCCCCGTTGAATGCCCATGCCATAGGAGCCGGGGCTTTTGCATTCTTCACCAAGAACCAACGGCAATGGCAGTCGGCACCTCTGACGGCGCAGTCGATAGACGCCTTCAGGGAAAATTGCACCCGGTACGGATTCCTGCCGAAACATATTCTGCCACACGACAGCTATCTGATAAACCTTGGACATCCTTTGGCGGACGATCTCGAAAAATCGCGCAGGGCTTTTAACGACGAGATGAAGCGTTGCCAGCAACTCGGCCTCGACCGTCTTAACTTTCATCCCGGCGGAAGCTTGGGGCAGATTACGGTCGACGAATGCCTGGCACGGATATCCGAGTCGATTAACAGGGCCCTCGACGTTACGCAGGGAGTGTGCGCCGTTATTGAAAATACCGCCGGCCAGGGCTCGAACGTCGGATTTGTTTTCGAACATCTTGCACAGATAATCGACCGTGTAGAGGATAAGTCGAGGGTGGGGGTGTGTATCGACACATGCCACGCATTTACGGCGGGTTACGACCTGCGTACCGAAGAAGCTTGCCGCGATACTTTCGGTCGGTTCGATTCGGTGGTTGGGTTCAACTACCTGCGGGGGATGCACCTCAACGACACGGCCAAGGCTCTGGCCAGCCATGTCGACCGCCATCAGAGTCTTGGCGAGGGAGTGCTTGGTGAGGCGGTATTCCGTTTTGTGGCCCGCGACAGCCGTTTCGACGACCTGCCGTTGATCCTTGAAACGCCCGACGAGACACGCTGGCCCGGAGAGATCAGGCGCCTTTACGATTTTGCCGGACAATAACCCGTTTGGAATACGATACTATAAAATCATTAAGCCGCCCACGTTAAGGGGCGGCTTAATAATAGATGGCGTGTCTTGTTGTATCTGCCTGAACCTATGGGTATTCTGTAATAATTTAAAGCAATTTCTTAGAAATTATACCCTACGTTTATGGAGAATGTACGGTTTTTTATCGAATAATCACCCTCGGAGGCTTCTTTATTGAGAATGTTCGAAAGCCCCAGGTCGTATTGCAATCCGATGTAAAATTTGCCTGTAGTCACTCCTGCGCCTATATTCCAGCCCCAATCGAACCGGTTCAGCCCTGCGCTGTCCTCTTCGTCACCGAAAGCGTCATCCGAACCGCTTTCACCTTCATTTTTGTAGGAGTATTCCCACTTTACTTTACCCGAAACGCCATAGGCCACATAAGGGCCTGTGTATATCTGCAACTTAAGTGCATCGGAGAACGGGTGATGGTATGCCAGCATGGCCGGGATTTGCAAATACCCCAACGATACGGTGGATTTATAGATCTCGTATTCTCCGAAATCTTCGTATTTCCATCCTTTTCCGGTGAAAAAAAGTCCCGATTGCAGATATATGTTTCCTGCTAAGGGCATATCTACCGACAGTCCCAGGTTGAAACTCGTGAGGCCTTTATTTCCTGTTTCGTCTGTTTCTTTTACCGAGGCGAAATCGATACCTGTGCGGACGCCGAACGTGGTTTTGCCTGACGGAGCGCTGATTTTTTTGAATATGCCGGTATTCTGTTCTTCGGCGTATTGTGCCGAGGCATTGTGGACGGTAAGCAGGCCGAAAGCCGCCAGAATGGTAGAGTATATTGTGATTTTCATTGCGTTTTATGGTTTTAATGATTACAGGTTGAAATCCATTTTCCAGACATTGTATGTGTTATCTTTGTTTGTTCCCCTTTGGGAAACGAAAAAAACGCTCTTGCCGTCGGGGCTCCATATTGCCGACAGGTCGTTGCCGGGGTGGTAGGTGAGTTGCGTGAACATCGTTCCGTCGGTGCGAATCACATAAATGTCGGTATTTTGACGATTCTTTGCAGTTATGCTGCTTCCGGTACAAAGTATCCATTGCCCGTTGGGCGATATTTTGGGCGTAGTGAAACTCCTCCCGGGTTTCGACAGCAATATCTCCTCGGTGCCGGTTTCGAGGTTAAGTTTCCATATCTCGCTCTCTTTGTTGGTGGTAAACCTGGCGCAGTATATGATATTGGTGTTCTGTGGCACCACACACGGTGTCATGCCGCGCGAATAATTCGAGAAGAGATTTTTTTCGATGTCAAAACTCCATAAGCTGTAAATATCGGTCCCCTCTCTGCGGTGGAAATAGACCGTATTTCCGTCGTGGCTCATCGTCGGAGAGTAGTCGTTGGCCGATGTTGTAGATATCTGCCTTACTACCGACCCTTGACCGGCATTGACCATATAGATGTTGGAAACATTGTTGCGGAACTCTGAAAAGCAGAATTTTTGTCCGTCGGGTGACCACGAAAAATCGGTCACGCGGCTACGGAATGTCCGTTGTGTGGACGGACCGCCCGTTGTGGCGCTCTTTTCCATGATGTTCGACATGTTTTCCTTGTAGTTCAGGTAAGCCACCTTGCTCCCGTCGGGCGAGAGGCCGATGACCGGATTGACCCACCAGGTAATGATGTTTGTCGTTCCGCTTATGCCGCTGATGCTGAATGTCCCCGACGCAGGTACGGGATTGGTCACCTTATCGGCGTCGTCGGTGATTCTGACGAAGTTGATGCCGCCTTCCTCGGGAACTGAGATAATTGAATAGTTTATGTCTTTTTGTACTGCGCAGGAATAAGACAGCAGGCAAACGCCTAATGCGCATATTATTCCTGAAACGCTTAATGGTGCCCGGTGCTTAATTTTTTTATCCATATCCATGAAACGGCTTCCCGACCCCTGGAAGCGTAAGATGAATGAAAGTGTGGGACCGACTGTTTTGCGCGGGGCTACAACTGGTGCACCCGGTTTCGCCAAACAACACTTTGCATCTGTCAGATGCTGCAAGTTCAACTGCCAAATTTAGTCCGTCAAAAATGTGGCACAGGCACAAAAAAACGTGGACTAAACACTTTTACTTGCTTTCTGAGGTACTGGAAAACCTTTGCAGTCAAATAAACGAGTAAAGCCCACGAGAATCGTGGGCGTTACCTTACTCAGTGACTGCTCAGTGAAGATTTCCAGTTTTCAGAAAGCAAAGAATAAAGCTAACGCTTTTATATGTAAATCCTTATGTCTTAAAGGATTGTGTGCTTAAATTAATATGATGGTTCAATTCATAGGCAAAACATGTTGGTGATTTATAATGACAAAGTTAAATGTTTTTTGAGAATAATGGTCACCGACGTGAAAATAACACGTGTAAGGAAGAAAGCAGATGCTGTTTGGTTGCTTTATATAAGAGTCTGTCTAAAAAATCGCCCGCCTCTGCATGGAAAGGCGGGCGATAAACAAATTATACAGCTACCGGGTCAAAGTGTATTCATCGAACCGGGGCGGTCTTCAGGGGCCGTACCACGTTTGTGATCGGCTTCTGCGGCCATCTTGAATTTCAGAGCCGCTCCCTGTATCAGGGAGCTGTGATTCACATAATTCTTCGTCCACTTGCGGCCGTTGAGCGACAGCCGCGCCACATAGCGGTTCGCAGCCGAATTGTCCGGAGCTTCGACGGTTATCTTTTTGCCATTTTCGAGCGTCACCACCGCCTTGCGGAACAGGGGGGCTCCCAATGCGTACTCGTCGGAGGCGGGACAAACCGGATAGAATCCCAACGCCGAAAATACATACCAGGCCGACGTCTGGCCGTTGTCCTCGTCTCCGCAGTAGCCGTCCGGATATGGTGTGTACATGCGATTCATCACCTCGCGCACCCAATACTGGGTCTTCCACGGCTCTCCGGCCCAATCGTATAGATAGGTCATATGCTGTATCGGCTGGTTGCCGTGGGCGTAGTTGCCCATGTTCATCACACACATTTCGGTGATCTCGTGTATCGCGAAACCGTAATAGCTGCAATCGTATACCGGCGGCACGACGAATACAGAATCGAGCATCGTCACGAATTTCTCTTCGCCACCCATCAGATCGATCAAACCCCTCACATCGTGGAAAACGCTCCACGTGTAGTGCCAGCTGTTCCCTTCAGTGAACGCGTCACCCCATTTGTAGGGACTGAACGGGGTCTGCCACGAGCCGTCGCGGTTTTTCCCGCGCATCAAACAGGTCGAATCGTCGAACACGTTGCGGTAATTCATGGCGCGTGCCGTCCATTTGTCGATCTCCTCCTGAGGCCGTCCCAGAAGCTTGGCCACCTGTAGTATACACCAGTCGTCGTAGGCGTATTCCAGCGTGCGGGCCACGCTTTCGTCGATACCCGCATCGTAGGGCACATAGCCCAGCGTGTTGTAATATTCATGACCCAGGCGGCCCGTGGAGTGCACTTTCTGGTGGACACTGTCGGTGGCCGCTACCATCGCTTTGTAGAGGGTTTCGAGGTCGGCGCCGGTGATGCCCTTTATCGCGGCATCGGCTACCACCGAAGCCGAGTTGTTGCCCACCATGCAATTGCGGTGCCCGGGACTAGCCCATTCGGGCAGGAAGCCGCTTTCGAGCCAGGCGTTGGTCAGACCCTGCTGTATCTCCGCCGACACGGAGGGGTATAGCAGGTTGACGAGCGGCAACAGCGCCCGGAATGTATCCCAGAAACCGGTGTCGGTGTACATGTATCCAGGTCGCACCTCCCCGTTGTAGGGACTGTAATGCACCGGATCGCCCTTTGCGTCCATCTCGTAGAATTTGCGGGGAAACAGCACGCTTCGGTAAAGGCATGAATAGAAAGTTCGTAGCTGTTCGTCCGTGCCGCCTTCGACAGCTACGCGCCCCAGTATTTCGTCCCAACGTTGTTGTGCTTTGGTTTTCACTTCATCGAACTGGTCCTGGCCGAGTTCCTGCAGGTTCCTGTACGCCTGTTCGAGGCTTATGAACGACGAAGCTACGCGTGCCGAGACGCGTTGACCGCGTTTTGTGGTGAAGCCCACTACGGCGCCGGCGTGGTTGCCTTCCGACTCCGACGCACCAGGCAATACCTTGTATCCTTCCCACACTTCGGCCATGCTGAACGGTGTGTCGAAACTGATTACGAACCAGTTGCGGAAATTATCCGGAACTCCGCCGCTGTTGCGTGTCGTGTAACCCACGATGCTGTTCTCCTCCGGTATGACCTTGACATACGATCCCCGGTCGAAGGCGTCTATCACCACCCCCGTAGAATCGCTCTCGGGGAATGTGAACCTGAAAACGGCAGCACGCTCCGTGGGCGACACTTCGGCCGTAATGTCGTGGTCGGCGAGGTACACACTGTAGTAGTATGGCCGGACAGTTTCCGACCTGTGTGAAAACCAACTCTTGCGATCTTCCTCCGATATCTTTCCGCGCCCGTTCACCGGCATGAGCGAAAACTGTCCGTAGTCGTTGATCCACGGGCTGGGCTGGTGGGTTTGTTTGATGCCGCGGATATGGTGGGCTCCGTAGGTGTATGCCCATCCGTCACCCATTTTGCCCGTCTGGGGAGTCCAGAAATTCATACCCCAGGGTAGTGCTATGGCCGGATAGGTATTGCCCGCCGAGAGCAGGTACTCCGATTGGGTCCCCATCAGCGGGTTCGCGTAATCCGAAAAATGTTCCGGCATCTCCTCCCGTTTTCCGCAGCATCCTGCGGCAAGCACTGCGGCGACGATTACCGCCACCCTGATGTGTTTTGCCATGGCCATTATTTTATAGAGTTAAGCAGGTCGAGTTTGCCGTCGCCGATCAGTTTTATTATAAGTTCGCCGAAGAGGGTGTTTTGCCATGCGAACCATTCCCGGGTGAACTCCATCGGGTCGTCCTTGTCGAACGACTCATGTATGAAGCCCGTTCCGGCGTCGGTCTCCATCAGCATCTTTACGCAATGTGCGATCTCCTCATCGGAGGTCGAAGTGAAAGCCCTCATCATTATGCTCATAGGCCATATCATATTATAACGGCCTATGTGAGGCCCCCCGATGCCTTCACCGGCCTTGCCTCTAAAAAAGTAAGGGTTGTCCTCGCTCCACACGAAATTGCGGGTGTTGCGGTATATGGGGTCGTCAGAGGCCACGTCGCCCAGATAAGCCATTGCCAGCAGGCTGGGGACATTGGCGTCATCGGTGAGGTACTTGTTGCCGAAGCCGTCCACCTCGAACGCATATATCGTCCCGTATTTAGGATGCTCGTAGGTGGCGTGCTCTTTTAATGCCTGTTCGACTTCGGCGGCCAGCGACCTGCATTGCCCGGCCAGGTCGTTGCGCTTATTTACAGTCGAGAGTATTTCGGCGGCTTTACGGAGCGAGGTGACGGCAAAGAAGTTCGACGGCACGAGGAACTCGAATGTCGTGGCGTCGTCCGATGGACGGAACGACGAGGCTATCAGCCCGTTGGGTTTTACGGGATTCCCCCAGCCCCGGTTATTTTTTGTGTCCAACTGGCGGTCGGTGACGCGCAGGAAAAAGTATTCGCCGGGCCCGTCTTTGCGTTGCTGTTCACGCAGGGTCTTCAGGATATTTTCGACGGCGGCGATCCACGTCGGCCCGAAGACCGAAACATCACCGGTGGTTTTCCAGTAGTGGTGTGCCAGGCGTATGGGATAACAGTGCGAGTCGATCTCCCACTTGCGTTCGTGGACTTCGGGACTGATTGGCACGTTCGACACGTCGCTGGTCCATTCGCCTCCCGTCGGGCCGTCGTTAAAGGCATTGGCATATGGGTCTACGGTAATGCAATAGAATTGACGGTTTATCACGCCGGCTATCATTTTTTGCAATTCCACATCGCGGGCGGCAAACTGTACGTAAGGCCACACCTGTGCGCCCGAATCGCGCAGCCACATGGCATGTATGTCGCCCGTGATGACGAACGTGTCGGGCACGCCGTCCTTAAGCCGGTAGTGTACCGTTGTTTCGAGCGTGTTGGGAAAACAGTTTTCGAACATCCATGCCAGCTTCGGATTCTTCAGCAGCCCTTTGACGCGGATAATCTCTTTTTCGATTGCTTGCGATGTGAACAGCCTTTTTTCCTGCGGTTGACGCTTGGACGCGTATTTCTGCTGGGCTGAAAGCGTTGCCGAACATATGGTGGCGGCGAGCAGCAGTATGACATGTTTTGGTTTCATATAAGTAATGCGGATTAAGGATTGAATGCCGGAAAAGTTGTTCCCATCCCGGATATGATGACATGACTGAATCAGGCTCGGGAACCGGTGCGCAGTTTACTGCCGGTCTTACTGCGGGATAAATATATAGCTGATCGTCCCGGTATGGTTCTTCGGGGCCGATGGATCGACATTGAAACGTGAGGCGCGGGCCGCGGCGAGGGCGGCATCGGCCATGCACCGGTCGGCGGTGGTCGAGGCGGCGCTTACACCGGCATCTGTCACCGACCCGTTGTTGTTGACCGTTATCGAAACAACGACTTCCCCTCCGCCTTCGCACTTATATGCAGGCACCACCAGTTTTACCGATGTACGCAATGGGTTGATCAACGAAAATTCGACCGTCACACGCCCTTTCATCCTGACGTCTTCGCGTTTGGCATCGTCTTTTTGCGTGTTCCCCCCGGTGGTGGCACGATCCTCGCCCAAACCACGTTCCCAAGCCTCGCGGTTGCCACGCATACGCTCCTGGGCCTCGCGCGCCTCTTCGTAGATGCGTGAAGCGTCCGTCCCGCGGTCGTCGCGCAGACGGTCGTCGAGCGAACCTTGGCGAGTGGCATTTTCGTTCGATATACGGTTGTGTATGTCCGAGTAGTCGGTTGCCGCCGCTATTTCGCGTACCTCCGGTGTCTGCCGGTCGGGTTTGCGCTCGTCGACAAGATCCACGTAAAATGCTGAAACCTGTTGCTTCTGCCCGACAGCTATTTTTGCCGACATGAATATGATACCTGCAAGAAGATATGCTATCACTGTCACACACAAGCCCACGCGATGGTTGTAAGCCCACTCACCGGCATCGCCGCTGCCACCTGCGGTGAACGGCAATCTTAATGGATCTTTTATTTTGGATATATTTTTTTCTTCCATTTATTTATCGTGGCGGAATGTCCGGATGAACTCCGGTCAAAGCCGATTGCCGGGACTTTTCGCCCGGCTGCAACGACAAAAATAGGCAAAAACGGCGTAATAGTTATACATAAATAAAAAAATTAATACCTTTGTGGGCAAAATTGTGTTTACGGGTTAATTTAGCGTTAGTCATACAGATATGATTTCGACCAAACAGAAAACCATAGTTTCGCCCATTTCGTTTAAAGGGAAAGGATTGCACACTGGTGTGAACGTTACGATGACCGTGCTGCCCGCCGGGGCCGACTCGGGGATCGTTTTCAAGCGTGTCGATATCGACGGGGCACCGCAGATAGAGGCATTGGCCGAGTATGTAACCGACACCTCGCGCGGAACCACGATAGAAAAGGGTGGAGCACGGGTAAGCACGATAGAACATATCATGTCCGCCTTGTGGAATAGCGGGGTGGATAATGCCGTGATCGAGATCGACGGACCCGAAGTGCCGATAATGGACGGATCGGCGCGTGAATATGCGCGGCAGATCGCCGAAACCGGGGTTGTGGAGCAGGATGCCGGGCGTAAATTCTTTGAAGTTACCGAAAAGACTACGTTTTCGATCCCGGAAAAGGGTGTCGAGATCACGATGTATCCCGAAGACGTTTACAACGTTTCGGTGATGATTGATTATAACTCGAAGGTTCTGGGTAACCAGTATGCGTCGTATAAAGAGGGCGACGATTTTGCGACGGGGATAGCTCCGTGCCGCACATTTGTTTTCCTGCACGAGTTGGAGCCCCTGTTGAATCTCAACCTGATAAAGGGAGGTGACCTGGACAACGCTATCGTGATCGTGGAAAACCCGATCTCGGAACAGGAATTGTTGCGCCTGAAAAAAATATTCGGTAAGGACGAGATCACGGTAGATTCGAGGGGGTATCTCAATAACCTGGAGCTGCGTTTCTCCAACGAACCTGCACGCCATAAACTGCTCGACATACTGGGTGATTTCGCATTGCTTGGTATGCGCATAAAAGGACGCGTTGTGGCCATGCGCCCCGGGCATTTCGCGAATACGGAGATTATTAAGGGTATCCGCCGGGCATTGAAAAAGGAAGGTGTGAAGCCCCGGATCAAGTACAACCCCGCCGATGAGCCCGTATACGATATCAACGCCGTAAGGGGCATATTGCCCCACCGTCCGCCGTTCCTGTTGGTGGATAAGATTATAGATATCAGGCCCGATTTTGTCGTTGGGATAAAGAACGTCACAATGAATGAGCCGTTCTTTGTGGGTCATTTCCCCGAGGAGCCTGTGATGCCGGGAGTACTTATCGTCGAGGCCATGGCGCAGTGTGGCGGTATTCTTGCACTGCATAATCTGGCGGATCCGGAAAATTATTCAACCTATTTCATGAAGATCGACGGGGTTAAGTTCAAGCGTAAGGTCGTTCCGGGCGATACCCTGCAGTTCGAGTTGCGTCTTACGGAGCCTATCCGCCGCGGAATCGTGATGATGGAGGCGAGGGCTTTTGTCGGAGGACAGTTGACCACCGAAGCCCTGCTCATGGCGCAGGTGGCAAAGAATAAAATATAATCTGCCGTGTAAACGCAAAGGATTTGGAGTTGTTGTTTCCGGAGCGGTTTGCCTCAGGAGTGGTAAAACAGGATGCATGACGGGCGGTGTTTAAAACCGGCGAATCGGCGCCCCAGACAATATGACCGGTAAATATAACATCAAGCCGAATAATATGATAAGCAGCTTAGCTCATATCGACCCTAAAGCCAGCATAGGCGAGGGGGTTACCGTAGAACCTTTTGCATATGTTGCCGGCGATGTCGTGATCGGCGACGGTTGTTGGATCGGTCCCGGGGCGGTTATCCTCGACGGCGCCCGCCTGGGCAAAGGATGCAAGGTGCATACCGCCGCTGTTGTTGCCGGTTTGCCACAGGATTTGAAGTTCAGGGGAGAGTACTCTACCGCAGTGGTGGGAGACAATACCACTATACGGGAATGCGTCACGATAAATCGCGGGACCGCAGCCAAGGGGACTACCATAGTGGGCAGCAATACTTTGCTGATGGCTTATGTCCATATCGGGCACGATTGTGTTGTAGGCAATAATTGTGTTTTGTCGAATCGGGTATCGCTTGCCGGAGAGGTCGAGGTACAAGATTGGGCTATCCTGGGAGGCCATGTGGCTGTCCATCAGTTTTGCCGGATAGGAGCCCACACCATGATCAGCGGAGGCTCGCTGGTTGGCAAGGATGTCCCCCCTTACGTTAAAGCGGCGCATTTCCCGCTGTCGTTCGTAGGCGCCAATTTTATCGGGTTGCGCCGCAGGGGATTCACGCCCGAGCAGATAGCCCATATTCATGATATTTTCCGTGTCATTTTCCAGAGCGGCTACGCATATGGCAAAGCATGCGACATGGTGATGGAGCAGGTGCCGCAGAGCGAGGAGCGCGATATGATAGTGGAATTCATACGGGAATCGAAGCGCGGCATACTGAAGCCCTTCAACAAACTGAAAGATGGTGAAGATATAGATTAGGGTGCGTTGGCGCGTTAAGAAACTGTCTGATTTTCCACAGGAGATATTAATAAGGTATAATGGACAAAAACATCTGATTAATCGGCTGTAAATCTTTATTACTATTTGTTTTATGAGTAGTTTGATGGAATTTATTTCATCAAACTGCTTTTTTTATGTCCCGTTCCCCTCGTGTTGGCTGCCCACACTGTGTTTTTTTAGATGTTGTTAAGAATGGCCGTCAGAATAATCATCAGCGATTTAAGTGTAAAAACCGGTTGAGTTATTTTACATTTTCTCGCAATGATATTTCATCCGCTAATCGTTTTATATGGTTCGAATGGTTTGAGCGTTGGATTCTGGGCAAGCAGACTTTACGTCAGCTAAGCACCCAAAGTGGGTATAGCGAGCGTAATCTACGTTGTTGGTTCGACGAGTATCTAATCCACTATCCTCAATGGGAGATTCGACGTAGCGAGAAGCTGAATCTGATGATCGACGGGACGTACTTTGCCAATAAGCTGTGTCTGGAGCTTTATCGGGACAACAATGTCAAAGCGACGATCCTGTATCGTTTGACCGACGGCGAGTGGTAAGATGAGCTGCGCGAAGACCTTGAAAACATATTGAGTTTAGGGGTTGAGATTGAGAGCGTAACCACCGATGTAGCTCGTAACATCATCAAGGCGGTAAGAAAAAACTGCCCGGGAGCTATCGTACAACGCTGTACGGTTCACATTCAGCGCGAATGTTTAACGCGCCACCCCCGGAGCGATGCCGGGCGGGACCTGCGCCGGATAGTGTGTCGCCTGAACTCGATTACCGACCGGGAACAATGGGGCATTGGGTTGTGGACCTGATCCGCTGGGAAGAACGCCACCGCGAATATCTCAATCAAAAGACCATCCTTGATGACGATCCCCGACGGGCATGGTTCACCCACAAGATGGTCCGCAAGGCATTCGTCCACATTCGCCGTGCGCTGCCCGCCATGTTCCACTATCTGGATAATCCGGCCTCCCTAAGTCAGGCAACTCGCTCGAATCGTTCTTCGGACATCTGAAACGGAACATATCGCTACATCGAGGATTATCAAAAGTTCACTACCAAAACTACGTGAAATGGTATCTCTATTTGCGATCCCGGTTACGAAAACAGAGATCCCATTATGGATTACTATAAGGCCTGTTCGAGGATTCCTCCTCCAACCACCAGGTCGCCGCGATAGAAAACAACGGGCTGTCCCGGCGACGGCGCCCATGCTGGATCGCTCAACTCTACGATAATACGGCTGTCGTTGTCTGTCCGTCCGGGAATGGCCCTGATGCGGCAAAACCCTCCAGGATTACGTCCTATACCCCTTATTACCGCCGTAACGTCGCCGGCCGAAAAGAGTTCGCCCGCCAACACTTCCCTGCGTAATGACACGATGAGCCGGTGATGGTAAAGATCCGTGTCCGACCCGATAACAACACGGTTCAACTCCGGTTCGATGCCTGTCACGCATTGGCCCGCGGGCAGGCGGACGGCGGCGCCGCGTACCATGTCGCCCGATATACTGTAATTTCCAGTATCGTTCAGGAAGATCCCCGGACAGCGTTTCTGCCCGACGGTGTAAAAGGCAATGCCTTTATGTATTCCGATTACGCGTCCCTCAGCATCCACTACATCGCCCGGCGACTCCGGCACACGTTCTCCTATAAATTCATTGCACGGACGTCCCCGGAGGAAACAAATTCCCATGCTTTCACGTTGTCCCGTATATGCGTTACTGGAACCGGCAATCTCTTTTTTGATCTTTTCCCCCATAGGTGTTAACGCCTTCCGGAGCAGGGGTTGCGGGATATCCCATAAATAATACGATTGGTCTTTGTATGGATCGGCGGCTTTACGTATATATACCTTGCCGTTACCGCCATGGGAAAGACGGAAGTAGTGCCCCGTAGCGATATGCCGGATGCCACGCGAGATGGCCACCTCGTCGAGAAAGCGCCATTTTACCATAGTATTGCACCTCACGCATGGCGACGGCGTCCGGCCGGACGCGTATTCCGACACAAAACCGTCCACCACTTTCCGGCGGAACTCGTCCCGCACATCCAGGCACATCCATTCCAACCCTAATTCGCCGGCACGTTCTGCGGCCCTGGTTACCATATCAGCATCGCCCGTCATGTCGAGAGTCAAGGCCAAAACCCGGTAACCCGAACCGCTAAACTCCCGGGCTGCTTCGCACGAATCGATTCCCCCGCTGAATCCTAAAACGACTGATGGTTTGTGTGAATTTTCTATAGGAAATGTATTTTAAAGAGATTACAAATCTCTCCCGGCATGAGAATCCCCCACATGGACGCCTTGCGTTCAGATTCCCAAGCCAGGGACAGCCGGGATTACTTCGCAAATCCTACCGGACCGGGACCCGGTCTTCCTGCTCCCTAACTTGCTTGGAGATGAACAGCCCCCCGGGTATGAAGGATGAGACATGAAGCCTGTAACTACAACTTTTCGAATTCCTCATCTACCGATGGACCGGAAGCGGCGGGAGAGTTGAAGAAATCGGGCTTATGTTTCTTTACATATTCTACTACCTCTTCAAAACCATCGGCAAATTTCTCGAAATCTTCTTTGTATAGATAGATTTTGTGTTTGTCGTAGAAGAAACTCCCGTCTTTACCCTGTTTTTTGCGGCTTTCGGTTATTGTCAAATAATAATCGTCGTTTTTAGTCGCTTTAACATCGAAAAAATAGGTTCTCCTTCCGGCTCTCACCACTTTGGAGAAAACTTCTTCGCCATTTTCCGCATCTGCTTCCTTCCTGAAGTCAAAATCAACCATGCTTTGCTTTTGTTTTTGTAGTAAATAGTCCAATCAGTTATCTTAGAGTCTGTCTAAATTTCCTATAGAAAACATTTGTCGTTTCTTTTTGGCCTCTTTTCCCTGAAAATTTTGTTACATAGCCCCGCTATACTCCTCGATTTTCGCGTAAAATAGCCCTGAAATAATTCGCAACTATTTTCAATCGGAAAATTAGGCAACATCTTAGTTCGCGGGCATCATGAGCCGTCCGCAGATTCTGCTGACTACGGTTGCGATCGTTCAAAACAAATGTATTAAATTTTTTTATAATAACACAAGACATTCGAACATTTTTACGGTAACTTATGGGAAATACCCAGGAACTGTTTAAGAATATTTCTCTCGTTGTTATACAGCTATTTCCGGTATTCTTCCGCCAGGGCTTGCTCCATATTCCCGATATACAGCTTCATACCGGCGAAAAACACTATCGGGAATATGTGAAAAATAATTTCGGTAATATTTTTAAACAGTTTCTAAATATTTTGTACCTTTGCGGCGAAACAACGCGAGTTCATTCCGATCCTTCTCTGCTTTGCATTTTCCCGGACACCTTGTGGTCCGGTTCTTTCCATCGTTGAAATCGACCAGATTAAGCTTACTGTGTTTCGGCAATAATTGCCCGAGTAAGTTCGTTGTATGACTGAAGACGGCATTTGTCAAATTTCAACGATGTAGATATATGAATTCATTTCGTATCGGCGACCGCGAGATCGCACTTCCGATCATACAAGGCGGCATGGGCGTGGGCGTATCGCTCAACGGATTGGCCGCAGCAGTAGCCAATGAAGGCGGCATCGGCGTAATCTCCGCCGCCGGCCTGGGGTTGCTTTATCCGCAGACCCGAGGAAATTATGAGCATAAGTGTATAGAGGGGCTACGGGAGGAGATCCGTAAAGCGCGGGAAAAGACCTGTGGGGTGATCGGGGTGAACATCATGGTAGCGCTGTCCAACTTCGCAGACATGGTTCGCACTGCCATCGAAGAGAAGGTCGACGTGATTTTTGCCGGAGCCGGCCTGCCGCTCGATCTGCCGTCATACCTCACCGCGGGCTGTTCTACCCGCCTTGCACCGATAGTATCTTCGGCCAGGGCTGCTAAAGTGCTATGCGATAAGTGGGATGCCGCCTATGGATACCTGCCCGACGCCATAGTAGTCGAGGGTCCCAAAGCTGGAGGACATCTCGGGTTCAAGCCGGAACAGATCGATGATGAAAAATATTCGCTTGAGCATCTGATTCCCGAGGTGGTCGCATTGGCCGATAGCTACGCCGCCCGCAAAGACATCCCCGTGGTAGCGGCAGGGGGAATATCGACCGGGGCGGATATTGCGCGGTTTATGGAACTCGGGGCATCGGCGGTACAAATGGGCTCGATATTTGTGCCGACCGAAGAATGCGATGCTTCGATAGAATTCAAAAAAGTGTATATCAACTCCGGTGAGCAGGATGTGCGTATCATCCAGAGCCCGGTAGGCATGCCTGGGCGGGCGTTCGACGGCGAGTTCATCCGTAGCGTGGCGGAGGGGAAGCAGAAACCGCGTTCGTGCCCTTTCCACTGCATACGCACCTGCGACTACACAAAAAGCCCGTACTGCATTATCAAAGCGCTCTATAATGCCGCCAGGGGGAACATGGCCAAAGGCTACGCCTTTGCCGGAAGCAACGCCTATATGGCAGATAAGATCCAGAGCGTGAAAGAGGTGGTGGAACGGCTGAAAGCCGATTTTTTTCGTCACAAAGCCGCTGCGCTATAACACTTTCTTCCCGAAGGCCGTAACATTTGCGGCCATAACCTAACTCACAGCCCGCAGGTAAAGCGGGCCCAAAAATTATTTATGACATTTAACGAACTCAATATCACGGAGCCGGTTTTACGGGCTGTCCGTGAAAAAGGATATAACGAACCAACCCCGATACAGGTGCAGGCCATTCCGGTCGTGCAAAGAGGCAAAGACATTTTCGGCATCGCCCAAACCGGGACAGGGAAAACGGCGGCTTTCGCCATCCCCATTCTGCAGAAGTTGATGGAGAATGCTCCGCACGATTCTTCGAAGGATGGATTGCTCCCGGGCCTTACTTATGCTAACCGTCGTGATCGTCGCGGGCGTTCACATGGCCGGGCAAAGGAGTTACGACCCATAAGGGCTTTGGTGCTCACCCCGACACGTGAATTGGCTATACAGATAGACGATTGCTTCGGGGATTACGGGAAATACACAGAATTGCGCCATACCGTCATCTTCGGCGGAGTGAAGCAGGGCCCGCAAACAGACCGGCTCCACCAGGGGGTGGACATATTGGTTGCAACGCCGGGACGTCTTCTCGACCTGATCGGCCAGGGTGAGGTGAAACTCGACTCGCTGACCCATTTCGTGCTCGATGAAGCCGACAGGATGCTTGACATGGGCTTCATTGCCGACATCCGGCGCTTGCTGCCGCTGTTACCGGATAGACGGCAAACGCTTTTTTTCTCGGCCACCATGCCCGAAGAGATTGTGTCGTTATCACGCTCGATACTCCGCAATCCCGAGCGCGTTGAGGTGGCGCCTGTATCGAGTGCCGCGGAGACGGTCGACCAGAATATATATTTCGTAGAAAAACCCGATAAAAAAGGATTGTTGATCTCGGTACTTAAGGAAGAGGCCGATAAATCGATATTAGTGTTTTCCCGCACCAAGCACGGGGCCGACGGTATCTCGCGCGTACTCAAAAAAGCAGGCATCGTCAGCCATGCCATCCATGGCAACAAATCCCAGAGCCAGCGTCAACGGGCGCTCTCCGATTTCAAGTCGGGCGTGGTAAAGGTCATGGTAGCCACCGACATAGCCGCGCGGGGGATAGATATCAAAGAGCTTCACATGGTGATCAACTACGATCTTCCGGACGTGGCCGAGACCTATGTACACCGAATCGGCCGCACTGGGCGTGCAGGCTGCACCGGAACCGCACTCACGTTCTGCTCACAGGACGAACAGCAGATGGTCAGGGAGATACAAAAACTGACCGGCAAGAATCTCAACCAGATGCAACATCAGTCAATAACCATAAAACCAATTGAATGGCAGGATCAGGATCATTCGGAAAACGAGAAAACGAGAAGAAAAAACATGCCAAGCGTCTCGAAAAACAAAAACGCAAGGAGGAGCGACAAGCCGCAGGCACGACCTCGTTAGATGACATGATTGCTTATGTCGACGAGCTGGGTAATATTACCGACACTCCGCCCGAGGAGCGTGTTAAGGAGGAGGTCAAACTGGAGGATATCGAGATCTCGGTACCCAGGAAAGAGGCGGTAGAACCCGAAGTGAATAAGGGTCGTGTAGAATATTTCAATAAAGACAAGGGTTACGGTTTTATCAAAGACCTCGTCTCGGCTGAAAAATATTTTTTCCACATTTCATCTGCTCCGGCTTCCCTGGCAGAAGGTAATATGGTCACTTTCGAAACCGAACGAGGTACCCGTGGCATGAATGCTGTCAGGATAGAATTGGCTAAATAAAAGACAGTTATACACTGTTTGTTATTCCCTGGTTGCTTTGCTTCCCGCGGTTGCGGGACTCCTGGCGCGTAGCGACACGGAGGGGGTGCCGGATCGAAAGTACAACAGTTGTAGATAAGGTATGTTATGAGTTTGTATGGGAGTTTTTCATATAAAATCTTAGAAACTGTTTAATTTTCCTGTGGAAAAAGATTTAAGTATATTCCGGTGATGATTTTTGCGTGAAAATAGAGGCGCATAGCTGTTCTGTGTAACGAAATTTTTATGCGAAAAGTGGCCCGGAAGAACTTAGAATACTTTATCATAGGGAATTTAAACAGTTTTTTAGAAACTGCTTAATGCGTTCACTCAAATAAAAACAAAAACAAAAAAATGAACATTTACGTTTCCAACCTTAATTTCAAGACGCAAAGCGAGTCTTTGCTCGATTTATTCGCCCGCTATGGCGAAGTTTCTTCGGCTAACGTCATCACCGACCGTGAGACGGGCCGTTCGCGCGGTTTCGGCTTTGTGGAGATGCCCGACGACACCGAAGGCCAGCAGGCCATCGACGCATTGAACGGCGTCGAGTTCGAAGGCAAGCAGATTACAGTGAACGTTGCCCGTCCGAAAACGGAAAGGCCGGCAGGCGGTGGCTACAACCGTGGCGGTAATGGCGGGGGTTACGGCGGTGGATATAATCGCGGCGGCAACGGTGGCGGTTACAACCGTGGTGGCAATGGCGGCGGATATAACCGCGGCGGCAACGGCGGCGGCTACAACAAAGACCGTTACTAAGAAACAGATTAAGAATATTACCGCAGTTATTTTATAACTGATTGCCAATGATTTTTTATGATAGGATGGGGCGAATAGCGCTTCTGTTTAACAAATCCCACCGCGAAAAAGCACGGCAAACAGAATAAAAGGACAGGATTATTATTTTAACCAGTCTCTAAACCAGGGCATGATTTAGAGATATGCGATGATATTTGTAAATAATAAGACCGGGGCACTTCACAGTGACCCGGTCTTATTTATATAAACACCGATAAATTTTCACGCAAAATTCCGGACATTCCTTAATTATACCAAAAAAGCTCCGGGTTATCGGGCCATTCAATTGCTTATCTCAAACCCTGTTAGCTTCATACTATATCCTCCGCCTCCGCATATGTCTTTACGATAATATATCGAACAGCGGATCTCTTCGGGATAGTGGTATTGCGAATTATATTTGACATCCATAGCCACTCCACTCATATTTCCACCTGCATCCAACTCCTTGGCAAAATAGTTCACGCTAGATAATATATTATTATATAGCTCATCTATAGTCAGGGGCTCCTCCTGTTCATAATACGGTGATTCAGGTTCCACCGATTCACATACATTGTTTTTTACAGTATATACTGTCACGATCCCCGATGGTCCTACAGCGTCGCTGCTGAAAGCCATACGCATTTTGTAATCTGATAACCCCAGAGCCTGCCATGCCGTCCGCTCCCTGTCGAAGGTAGTCCTGTCGAATTTGACATACCCCTCGTCGTAAAGCGAACATGAGGATAACATGCCAAACAGGACCATTGAAGATAACACGATGTGTATTTTCATAACACAGTTATTATTATTTATGGAACACTGGTGGTGCGTTGATTTTTCAAAAAAGCTCATAACGCACACATAATAAATACATTATAGGCGCATTTTGAGTTTTAGATTTGAATTTACAGACTGTTGAATTATATGAATCGTTGCGAGCAAAACATGCTCTAAGTGGGATAAAACCCATATTCGAATTTATTTTCATCAGGCGAAAAACATTAACGCACCAGTAGTATTTATGGAACAATCAGTGGAGCAGGGTAGTGACGCAGGGCGGATAGAAGGGCCAAATCAAAGAGTAGAGTTTATTTCACATTTATTGTCATTGCCACATCTTTCTTTGATGGCGCTTTGTATATCAGATACATATTATACCGCAAACGTTGCACCGCCTGCCCGGAATGCACCCAATAGATTATTGAATTTCACACGGGATGTAGACACTACATCGCTTAAACAAGCCCCCTGGATTATACCGGATTCAGAATCCGAACGGGTCACAGGGCCATTGTTGGTCTTGAAAGCCTCGCTGTTTTTTCCGGCAGGCCACAGGGGGTGCCGGCGAGCCCTACTCCACACTCACCGTATAGTCGGTGTGGTAGCTCACCAAGGCCCAGCGGGTATTGATAAAAGTGCCTCCGGATTCCTGCTGGCGGAACTCATAAAGCATCTGGAGCAGGTCGCTCGATGCATTGCCGAGCCGCGATTCATAGCTGAAGCCCCCCGTGAACGCCGCCATGCCGAACATCTTCACAGCATCGTAACCGCGATAGGAGTAAAGCGACGGCTGGGAACCGAATGCCGATATATAACGTTTGTCGAATGCCAGCACACGCGGGTCGCTACGGTCGGCATAATATGAGGTTACGTAATTGACACGGAGTTTAAAGAACAGATTCTTATCTATATTCCTAAAGCGCGCCCAACGCGAGCTGCCCACAACATAGATCGGAGCGAGGGAATTGGAGCGAGCCGCCCGGTTATTCTGGATCGAGCTCAAACGGGCCAGCACCTCGTCCACGCCGTTTTCCTCCGAAGCCAACACTACTATCACATTGTCTTTATCGCTGCTCAGCAAACGTTCGATTTCTGCCGCCGTAACGCCTTTGGCATAATCGAGTTTACGACATCCTGCCAGGCAGTATGGCAAGATCTCTTTTTCGAACTCCTTATCGTTTTTTGCCGACGATATCACAACGATATTATTTCTCTCGGAAAACAGGCTCTCAAGTTTCGAATACTTACTCGCCGGCGTCGGAGAAAGTTGAAACAGGTCCGGACTCTGTATGGCTTCGGCAACTGCAAGCGGCGATACCACCGGAATACCCCTGCGTTCGGCAAATTTCACCACAGGGGCCAGACACTCTTCATACACAGGCCCTATGATAAGTTCCGATCCGGCAAAATCGCGGTCGCTCCTGACAATCTCTTCCGTCACATAAACAGAGCGTTCGGTATTGTAAAGATCGAGCCTCGCCGAAATGCCTGCCCTTTTCATATCTTCGAGTGCCAGCAGCGAACCCTGATAAAATTCAAGGTAATTCTGTTGCGGAGACTTCCCGCTTTTCAACGGCAGCATCATCGCTATACGCAACGTATGGCCTATTTCGTATTGATTCCCAACCTTGCTGCCTCTCCTTTCCGACGGGTCTGCCACCGGAGTACGAAAAATGGATTCCAAACTGCGATCCGATACCGGCGATGCAGGTTTTTGTTGATAAGACGTGTCAGAAGCAGCCGGCTTTCCCTGGGCCACCGTATTAGCGCCACTCTCAGATGCCACTGGAATACGGATAATACTCCCGGTTTTCAACCCGTCTTTCAGGTCGTTAACCGCTTCTATCCGGCTTTGGGGTACTGCAAAATACTTACTGAGCGAATAGAGAGTTTCGCCTTTCTCTACAAGATGGTATACCATCCCCGAGCCTGCTCCGACACTGTTGAGAGATTCGGCATATTGCTCCCACCCTTCATTGATGGTAGAGTCATCCACGGTGCCGATCACCGATTTACGTATATTAAGCACCTGTCCGACCGAAAGCGACGTAGGGTCTATCCCCGGGTTATCCTCTACGAGCGTACCGACACTTATGGCGTAGCGTTTCGAGATCGAATAGGCGGTCTCGCCCCGATTCACAGTATGCTTATTGAAAAGCTTGCTTTTCTTACGCGGGGACAGTTCTTTTTGATCTGCCGGGATCTTGATCGTACTGCCTTCCTTAAGTACTCCCCCGTCACGCAATTGAGGATTGCTGCCGGTGATAGATCTCTGATCGGTTTCATATAGTCTGGCAATAGAATAGAGGGTTTCGCCTTTGGCTACCTTATGTGCGTAATAAACAGATCCGTCAATATTGACCACCACCGTCGATTTCACGTTCGGAGCGGTCTGGGCATCTGCCGCATGATACGCCGCACAGAGCACCACTGCCACAAGTAACCGTAAGCTATTCGATAAATAGTTCTTCATCTCTTAGAAACTGTTTAAATTTCCTATGTAAAAAGATTTAAGGATATTCCGGTGATGATTTTTGCGTGAAAATAGAGGCGCATAGCGGTGTTCTATGTAATGATATTTTCACGCGAAAAGCGGCCCGGAAGAACGTATAATATTTCCCATAGGAAAATTAGACAGACTCTTAAAACAATACGGCAGGTGCTTTACGCCCTGCCGCAACCTAAACTAAGGCGTTTAACACCAGCGGGTGAACACACATCTAACCCAGATAAGTTTTCAGCAACTTGCTCCGGGCGTTATTTTTAAGGCGGCGTATGGCCTTCTCTTTGATCTGGCGCACACGCTCCCGTGTAAGTCCGAACTTCTCCCCGATCTCTTCGAGCGTCATCTCGGCGCAACCTATGCCGAAAAAATATTTGATAATATCCTTCTCGCGGTCTGTAAGAGTCGACAGCGCACGTTCCACCTCGGTGCCGAGCGATTCGCTGATCAGGCCCCGGTCGGCGTTAGGCGAGTCGTTGTTGACCAACACATCAAGAAGGCTGTTGTCCTCACCATCGGCAAAAGGCGCATCGACCGACACATGACGCCCCGAAATACGCAACGTATCAGTGATTTTCTCTTTCGGCAGGTCCAGTGCCGAGGCCAGCTCCTCTGGCGACGGAGTACGCTCGAATTCCTGCTCGAAGCGGGCGAAAGCCTTATTTATCTTATTCAGCGATCCCACCTGGTTGAGCGGAAGACGCACTATTCGCGACTGCTCGGCCAATGCCTGCAGGATCGACTGGCGAATCCACCAAACAGCATAGGATATGAACTTGAAACCGCGCGTTTCGTCGAATTTCTCAGCCGCTTTGATAAGGCCCAGATTCCCCTCATTAATCAGGTCGGGGAGGCTGAGACCTTGATTTTGATATTGTTTGGCCACTGAAACCACAAATCGGAGATTCGCTTTCGTAAGTTTCTCAAGCGCTTCCTGGTCGCCTTTTTTAATGCGTTGCGCCAACTCGACTTCATCCTCCACCGTAATGAGGTCCTCTTTGCCGATTTCCTGGAGGTATTTGTCAAGCGATGCGCTTTCGCGGTTGGTAATCGATTTTGTGATTTTTAATTGTCTCATCTCGGTTCTTCATTGTATATTATAATTCCCTGGGGAAGTCTGCCTGGTACAGCACAACCCCGTGCTGCGTGGGTGCACCTGCACTCTTTAGCACGGGGTTGCCGCTATTTCCGTTTAATGCTTCATTCAGTTCATTGCTTTTAAACCGGTCTACCTCAGGCCTACCGCACGAGCGAGTAGCTCGTCGCCCTGCCATCGGGATAAACCCCATCAATCGTGGTTATTTTTTGCGTTATCTTCGCAAGGTCGTTAACCGACCTGATCGCCCTGTCGTTGATATGGGTGATTATATAACCGCGGCGGATACGCGCCTGGGCCAATATACCCTTCTCATTTATACCTGCCACCTTGATCCCGCCGTCGATTTTCAACTCTTTTTTCTCCTTGTCGCTCACTTCGACGAACGTTCCGCCCAGGGCATCCGAAGCATCGGTGTAGTCTCGTTTCAATAACTCCGTCTTCCCTGCCTTATTACGCAATGTGACTTCTAATTGTTTCACATCACCCCCTCTTCTTAACGTAATCTTAACCTTGTCGCCGGGACGGTGTTTGGTTATCGTTTCCAACAACGTCGCCGAATGATCGATCTTTACTCCGTCTATTTCAGTAATAACGTCCCCCACCTTCACTCCTGCGGCATTTGCAGCACCTTCGGGATCGACCTCTGCGACGTAAACTCCACCTTGCCGGGTGATCCCCAGCTTCTCGCCCTGTTGCTCTATGAAGTCGGAGTTGATCTCATTGAACATGACACCCAGCATAGCTCGCTGCACCACACCGTATTCCTTGAGGTCTACAACCACCTTCCCGACTATCGAAACCGGAATGGCGAACGAATACCCAGCGTAGCTGCCCGTAGGCGATTTGATGACGGTATTGATCCCCACCAGTTGCCCTCTGACATTGACCAGAGCACCTCCGCTGTTCCCGGGGTTGACCGCAGCATCGGTCTGGATAAACGATTCTATCCCGAAATTTCCCGGAATCACCGACAGGTTGCGCGCTTTAGCGCTGACAATACCCGCCGTTACGGTCGAGCGCAGGTCGTATGGGCTACCGATAGCCAGCACCCATTCGCCAAGCCGCAGATTGTCCGAATCGCCGAACGGAATCGTCGGAAGGTCTTTTGCCTCTATCTTAAGCAGCGCCACGTCGGTCGTCGGGTCCGAACCTATGGTTTTGGCCGTGTACGTTGTTCCGTCGTAGAGCGTGATCTTAAGTTTCGAAGCGTTCTCGATGACGTGGTTGTTCGTCACTATGTATCCGTCGGGACTGATGATAACACCCGATCCGCCGCTACGCAACTCGCGGGGCATGCCGTTGCCAGGATATGAATCCTGGGGGATGCCGAAAAATTCAAAAAACGGATCGTAACCTCTCGACCTGTTGCTGTAACGCGACCCCACCTCCTCGATTTTTTCGATATTCACCACAGCCTTGACCGCATTCTCCGCGGCATAAGTCAGATCGGGGTAATTCTCGGCCTGATAAGCCGTGAAATGATTTCCTGCTTCCGGCTCCGCGCCGTTCTCCTGCGTGAAAACCTCACGCACCGGACCGTTATCCGTAAAGGACCTCGAAACAACATAAGCCGTAGCGCCCCCCGTCACAATCGAAAGCGCTGCGACAGAGAGGATAAATGTGATTTTTTTCATAAACTTTTCACCTGTTAATAAATTAAACTCAATTAATTAATAATAGGCCAGTTCACTTCATGTATAACAGTTTAGATTGAATAATTACTAAAAAGACCGTCAAAATTTTCCGGAAAGATTCATAAACCGTTTAAATTTCCTGTGGAAAGTATTATAAGTCCTTCCGGGCCGGCTTTTGAGTGAAAATATCGTAACATAAGACATCGCTATGCTCCTTTATTCTCATGCAAAAATCGGCCCGGAATCTCCTTAAATCCTTTTCCGCAGGAAAATTAAACAGACTCCGAAATCCAAACGCACAACCGGGCCCACATATTGTACGGAGGTCAATGTTTTTAAACAGTTTCTTAGAACTTGTCATATTTCCCATAGAAAATCAGACAGACTCTGAGCCGATGCACAAACCCGTCCCGTTCATTACCCCTGCCAAACGACACTGCCGCCCGGAATAACGGGCGGCAGTGTCGTGGTGCACAGCAATCGGCATGTCTACACACCCGGCTGTTCACCCGGACGTTCTGCATTCTCATCTTCCCGGACTTCGCATCCGCAGCTGTATCGCTGCCGGCTTTGTGCTTCGCCATGATGCTCCTGCCCGTGGGTGCGTTTAAAAAGCGATGAAACCCATTGCGTACTCGCCCGTACCGAGGCTACGAATGTCTCGATGCGGTCGACGTATTCCATCACTGAACCGGTAAAATGGCTCCAGGTGAAATAGCCGCACACTTCACGGTAACGCCCGGCGAGTTGCTCTTCGCTTGCCTCCACCTGCCAGCGCAGCCGCTCTCTTTCAAGCCTTAATGCCTCCATAGTGGAGATTGACGCGTAGCGTTTGCTGCGGTTATCATTCCTCGGCTTCATTGCGGTCGCTTTTTGAGGTGAAGAAAATAGAACTGAGCATCTTTACCATTGTGTCTATCATAAATTTGCCGCGGAGACTGAAAAACAGCCACGCCCCGAACAGATAGACAACTCCTACCACCATCAACGCCCACAACAACGAACCGAATACCCCGCTGAGGAAAATGATCAATGCCGTTGTCAATACCATAAGGGCCATCATTCCGAGCAGCATGGCTATAATTACGGCCATGGCGTTACTGAAAATGACTGCCAAACCCTCGACCATAGAGAGTTTGAGCGAATCGAACCGCAGATTTACATACTCGGTCAGTTCGCCCATGATTTGTTGGGCTTTGCCAGGTTGTTCGTTTTCCATGTTTTACAGGAGATTTAGAAACTGTTTAAATTTCCTATGGAAAATTAAACGGTTTCTTAGGCAGGACATATACAATCCGCAAAAATGTTACCTATTCAAACACAAAGATAACACTTTTTAGCATGAGTCCGCCTGGATTAAGGATAAGTAATCTCAAACAATTAATGGGATATTTTATTCGGTCTTTTTCGGGCATCTTTTCCCGCCGTCAATGCTCGATTTGCCACCGGCAAACCCTGCGCTTACCGCCGAAAAACCTACTCCGCAAACGCCTCGAAAAAATATACCATTAATTATTATCAATTACATAAATGACCCTCAAGCAGGCTTCGATCTACCCCGATCAGCACCACACCGGAGCGCAGGCGCAGTTGACGATAATCCCGGGTTACTCTTTATCGAGTTTCTCGCTCACGATATCGGCATAGCGCTTGATCTCGCGACGCCCCTTGTCTACCTCACCGTCGATCATGTCTTTGATGTCGCGGCGCAACTCTTCGCCCGACTTCGGGGCCATAAGCAATGCTACTGCTGCACCCACCGCGGCACCGCCCAGGAATGCAAAAAGATGTGAACTTTTCATAGTCGTAATTTTTTTATATACGGTTAAATAAATTTCCCTTTACCTGATTCTGTACATGCAAATCTGGAACCAAAGTACTAAAATATTCCTGAAAATGCAATAGCGCCCGGAAAATTCGCGTATACCCGGCAGGTTTTTAGCACGTAAATACAGCAAGCTTCTTATCTTTGCCCTATGAAATTCGATAAAAGCAAAAACGTTGCATTTAGCGGCCACCGGAGTTTTAAAACGGCAAGGTCTCTTTCGTTGTTCTGCGGAATCAACTCCCTGTCTCTTGAGCCGCGTCTCGATGAAGTATTGCAGGAGCTGATAACGGAAGGTTATAACACGTTTCTGAGCGGTATGGCCGAAGGGTTCGATCTGCTTGCTGCCGGCGCTGTGTTGCGAATACGCAATTTCAACCGGCATGTGCGGTTGATTGCAGTTGTGCCATATCGTGGGCAGGCGGCGGGTTTCGACGATGATTCGCGTAGCCGTTACCATGAGTTGCTCGACCAGGCCGACGAAGTGGTCATGCTGTCGGAGAGCTATTACGAAGGGTGTTTTCACCGCCGTAACGACTTTTTGCTGGAAAATTCATCATACCTGGTGTGTTATTATAATGGTGCCGCGGGCGGTACCAAGTATACTGTAGAGCGTGCCCGCAAACTGGGAACCGCGATCACCAACCTTTGCGAAGAGTAATTTTTTGCGCAGTAGCAAAAATAATAAGCCGCTGAAAATTAATTTCCAGCGGCTTAATATCGTTGGTTCCAATTTAATTCGGAGGTTTCATTTTGTTAAATGCCGCGTGAATCTCCGCGATTAACTCCCTTTTTAATATCAGTTAAATATTGTCATGGACATTTCCCCAATCAGAAACAGCTATATTGATATTGTTACTTTCCTATGCAGAAACTATCTTTTAGGGTTAATGTACTCTATTTTGTTTTGAGTGTCAAATGAATATGTATTGATGAACTTTACTCCTGTATAATGATATATCCAAAAAGAAAACCTATCATCAATAAAAGATACTAAAACTATTTTCCCCGTTTTTTCATCAATATAAGATGGCTTTTTCCAGAAATCAATCTTTTGTTTTTGTGCTGAAACCCCAAATACATTTGGATTTAACATATCTCCGGCTACTATAAATGTATAATCATTATGAGAGAAAACGCCTAATAAGTCATTGGATACAACAGTTCTGCCATAACCACTTATTTGGTAAGCATTATTAGAGATATTTATGTAAAATCTCATTCCGGGGAAATAGTAATCCTTACATTTTTCGGCAGTTATGATACTATCCAAAATAGGTATCAGATTTCTATCTTTAATTTGCAGCGAATCTAACGCGACTTCAGTAATATTTTGATTTTGGGGAAAAACATTACCGGTAGCCAAGCAAGCGACAACAGACATGCAAAAGAATAAAAGTCTTCTCTTCATAAAATTATCTCGTTGGTATTACAATGATAGGGGCAATTACTGTGGGTTTTGGAGTACTCCTGTTATATGGACTGTATATTGATGGGTTTGTTGTGTAAATATTAAATTGTACACCCGATTGTCTGGCTTGCACTGCTGCAGCATGGTCTATATCGGGACCTGATGGATAGCCAACGCCGCTGGAAATTAATTTCCAGCGGCTTATTATCCAAAGCATAATATTTTCTTACTTACATCCGGGTCTATTGCTAAACCATAAAAATAGGGTCATTTATTAGCCATTTAGCTATTTAGCTATTATGCTATTATGCTATCTAATAACTCCTTAAATTTGTCAGTTTTTTTGTATATTTCCCCATTATATACAAATGCAAACCGATCTGCACATATTGTTTCAATACTATCGCCTCTATATACATTCAGTTTATAGCGAGAATCTATAAGGTGTCTCCAATTGTAATCTGCAATGGGCGCCTCCTTTAACGCAATCATTATCTGTGATATCAAACAGGAATCGGTTATCACAATTTTTTCTATTTCATCACCAAAAGCAGATTCGAAATTGTCGCATGTTACTGCAATAGGTGTATCTATATTTTCTTCTACATAGCATATTTCGATTGCGTAAATTTCGCTCTGACCGACAGATGTCGATGATGGTGGCGCGGCAGAATGACATCCGTATAAAAGAACAAAAAAGATTGCAATAAAACCATTTCTCATTTTATTTAGTAATTAGGGGAAGTCATACTACAAACATCCATGCCGCATAATTCAACAGAATATTGATACTTACAAACAAGAGGATATGCCACACTTTTTTGTGGGGTAAAATTATTCCGTAAGCAGTGGTAAAAGCCTTTATATTGTATAATATCACCACAAAAAACGATAATATTTCCAATAGGAATAGGTCTATCGGAGTGGTTCGGAATACATAGCCGTAAAATAGATAAAACATACTGTTCATCAGCATGCCAATCGATGAGAACATTGCCAGATACCATGTCCATTTATTAGGCTTTAGCAGCGCAACCCCGCTTAATAAAAACATGACCGCGTAAGCCAGTTTCAAAAAATAAAACGAGACAGATTTATATGGGAAACCCAAAAATTTATATGGGTATACTTTCTCGTGTATCCCATGGGCAATATAGATTATGAGAAACACGGACGCTATCAAGACGATTATTAACCCGAGTAATTTGTTTTTTTTCATCTTATTTACCAATTCGAAGTCGCTTTTTTATACGCATCTTCCGTATTGTAAATCTGGAAATTGAAATTCTTTTTATCATCCACACTCACTACAATATAGTAAGTTTGCGCATTGCCTTTGCCTACCTGCTTATCGTAACTGAAACCAAAGCTAGTTTTGCCTTCATTGTTTCCTATCGCAGTAAAATTAGTTATTTTTTCTCTCTCGGTGTTAGAATGTCCGGGCATAAATACACCTCTTGCACCTTGCCCGCCTGGTAGTCCACTATACGACTCCCTCATCGGACCATCATCGTATACTGACCTTAAATAATTTTCAAAACGTACAGCTCCTTTTTCTAACCCGACAACGTTCCTCATCTCACCATTATATCGTGACACCTGCCCCGTGTCATCTTGGTAAGCATGATATGTTTCATGTCCGGCGTTCGTCATTCCCGAAACACTACCTCCATCTAAGCGAGGAAGCCAGGGATTTCCCCCAAATCTTATTTCTCCGGTATGATCATTATAGTCTGACCCAAATGTAAGAAAAATTGATTTGGCTTCGTATACGTTTTGAGAACCTGTAAGCCTACTCATCATGCCAGCACCTTGTGAGGTGGCTGCTATTTTTGCATAAATTTCAAGCGATCCCGCTATATTATTCGCAATCCTGACAACCTGGCCGTCGGGATCGACGTACCTGACCGGATTGTTTTTTACATATGCATACGGCGATATTGGATGATACCCATATGCCAAATTTATAGAAAATAACGACGCAATGCAAATAATTGCCGCTGTGAGTGAAAAATGTTTTGTTTTCATACTATTAAAGTTGTAAGAGGTTAATAAAAATCCTTTTTGTGTGCTTTCTCCCGTTCCCGGAGTGTTATCTGTTTAGCTTCTTCTTCGAGCCTTTTAAGCGTTTCTTCGTTTTCCTCTGTCCAGCCCAGAGCCTCTATTCGCTCAACCAATTCATGCAATTTATTGTCGAGGGACTTTGCGTAATCGTCAAAAATATATCCATTTGAGGCCAAATACTTCTCTGTCATTGAATTGAGAATGTAGCCCTTCATATATAGAATTCTCAAATTCGGCGGATAATACTCCAGTGCTTTGTCAATACACAGCAGTAGGAAGCCATAGTCGCCGGGATATTTGTGCGCATAGCCGGAGGCGAGTTCACCGAGTTGGCAGGCGACGGTTTCCCGGACAGAGAGGGGATGCATATACACCTTATTCTCAATCATCGCCTTGTTAATCCCGGAATGCTCTATTATCCAAAATTCCGGCTGTATCTGATGCGTGGTTAGTTCCACATTGACCCAGTATTCCGGAAAAAGCCCATCCTCATTCCGGTAGCGGATGAACGAATGTCTGGGGGCGAAAGACAAGTACGCCTCCGCACCGATGGCCTCAGCCAATATTCTGTAATACAGAGGCAGGGAGTAGCATTGTCCCTCGTGTGTCTGCATGAGGCTCGACACCAATCGCTTGGTGCGTTCTTTAGTTTCATCAACCTCCTTAAAATCATAAGTAAATGGCTTATGACTGTTGCCGGAAAGCGGAGTTGTAAAGTAATCGTATAGTGCCAGATTCTTGGCTGTCTTATATTTATCGAGTTTATTCACATTGATGAACCTATTGATATAAAGGACGGTACTGTCTATTTTATGGCAGTACCAATCGTAGTCCAACCTGCCGTCGAGATAAGCCCACTCTACGAGGAAAACTGCACGTTTGATAGATAACTCGGCTTTCCCATCAAGCATATCTGCTATTTCAAGGTACGCCTGGTTGTAGAGTGTGCTATGGGTTTCAATCTGAACGCCGTCTGTTATCTCCGGCGGGATTTGTTTTTTCGACGGTTGAACAGCGAACAAGGAGACTATACCCCCACAAGTAATAAGTGCAATACCTGCTTTTATTATCAATAATACTGGTTTCATAATTTTTTGCAGTCTTAGTTAATATGCATATCTACACAAGCATATGCTTGGGAATAAGCGACATTATGTTCAAACCTGCCTCAAAAATTTATTTTGAGGCAGGTTCGTTGTCGTGTTCCGACCTTAATTATTGGCCCGGTGCATGTTGTGGCGAGATTTCTGCCACTTCTTCTGCGGTGAGCGAGAACAGTTCTACGCCGTCGGGAAGAGATATGTCGGTGTCGTGGTAACGCTCTCCCTGTGGGGAAATTTCGTCGCCATAAAGGTCGCACAGCACACTGCCGTCGGAATCGAGCCGTTTTATCTCGGCCTTGGTGTAAGGCGGAAAATCTATAGGTTTAATAATCATGCGAATTAAGAGTTAAAAAAGTCTGAATATCGAGTAAAAGAGCCATCAAAAAAATAGGTTATCCGACTGGTTTTTAGTATCTTAGATGTGATTTTGACCGATCATTATCTAACAACCTAAACCAATGGATAACC
>JAVBMJ010000051.1:0-4768 GCA_031552535.1 Rikenellaceae bacterium | reverse complement strand
GGAGAATGCCGAGATCGCTTTAGCGAAAGAACTGGGCCGCAAGTTCGTCCCGCACACCTTCGAGAACGGCGATACCCGACGCCAACTGCTGGCCCGAAGCCGTCACATCGTCATGAAGAACCGCTCGCGATGGACCGACTCCCAACGACGCCGGGCGCAGATCCTCTTCCGCGAATACCCGGCCATCGAAGAAGCCTATACCGTGTCGATAGAGCTGACAAATATTTATAATCAAAACATTACCCCCGGCGTAGCCCTGCTAAAGCTCGCCACATGGTACGACAGGGTCGAGCGGCTTAACCTCAAGTTCTTCAGATCGGTCATCGAAACAATGCAGAACAACTACGCCACCATCTGCAACTACTTCCATAACCGATCCACAAACGCCTCGGCTGAATCTTTCAACGCCAAAATCAAAGTTTTCAGGGCTCAACTCAGAGGTATCGTAGACATACCATACTTCATTTTCAGACTCGCTAAAATTTTCGCCTGAAAAAACTCACCAACCTACTTTTCGGACTGAGCCCTTGTAACTTGGACAAAAACTATCCTTAAATCAATATATTTAGGAGCGATGGATGAGAGTCGATAGCGACCCGTATATCAAAGAACAATAGTGATATAGACCTCTTTATAAAAACAAAAGGTCTGATAAGGCAAGCATAGTTGCAAAAATACGAAAATGCCCGAAACATCAAAAACGGATTTTTAATCATGAGGCCACGAGCTTGACTTTGAGCTTCGCTACTAAAAGTAAATGAGTGAATACAGTAATGTATTTCATCATTGTTTAGTGTCGAGCATATGTAATTTGCATGATTTTTGTATTATTGGTAATATTAACTATTACCCGATCATGAAGAAAAACCTACGCAAGGTATTGCAAGGCATTTTCCTTACCTCCATAGCTACTTTGACCAATACGCACGGCGCCGAAGCTATGCCCAAATACTTGATGGCAGACGATGACGGCGATGACAATTCCGCCAAGGTTGCAAAAGGCACAAAAGACAACAGCACTAAACTGTTGCTGAAATTTACCGGCAACGACGATTATCTGTTAGCCGCTCACCGCAGCCACAGTTCACACCGGTCACACTCTTCACACCGGTCGGGTTCGGGTGGACATTATTCCCATGTTTCACATTCATCGCACTCTTCGTCGTCAACTTCTTCGCCCTCATCGAGTGTACCCGCAGTTTACTCGTTGGGAGGAAGGACTATTCGACACGGAGCCTCGGGGCCTGACGTAAAAGAGTTTAGCGACCTGTTGATAAAGCATAATTACCTTAAAACAACAGACCTGGACAAAGACCCCGCTGGGGAAGTACGCTGCAATACGACAATGGAGAACGCCATAAAAACCTTTCAACAGGATGCGAGATTAACTTCCGATGGTATTGCCGGACCAGCGACGATCCAAAAACTGAAAGCCTGGCATAATCTCGGCGACCGCCTGCTGAAAAAGGGAATGACCGGCCACGATGTTACGCAACTCAAAAACATATTGATAGCAAAAGGATTCTTAACGGTAGCATTGGTGAAAGGCGAAATCCTTTTTGACGACGCCATTGAGGCGGCGGTCCACAAGTTTCAGGAGAGCAAAGGTATCGATGCGACGGGACAAGCCGATACCCAGACGATTTTCTTCTTAAAACAGTAACTGATGGTCGATGCAATCCTAACCTCAGATAACGTTGTGACCGTTATTGCGGATACCGCCATTTACAACGACAGCGTGATCAGCAAAGTGCTGTACTGGCTATCGGCCGAGTTTATTATAACTAGGGAGAATGTTTCCGACTCCACTCGGCAGAAAATTACGCTTACCGCTGCCAAGGAATTCACTTCTGTGGAATTAGAGAAGATGAAAGCACGCCTAAGCCGGGATTTCGCTGATTACAAAACCCGTGAGATCGTGCGGCAGGAAACACAAGATATCCGCAATATCCTTTATGTAAAGGCTTTCGCCAACAGCGACGATTTCGTGGAGTTCAATTTCTCAACCGGCGGGTGATGTACTATCTGTTGCCGTTCCGTTTCAGTGAATTCCACGGCGTGGAGTTGCTGACCAACGACCTGGGCGATTATGTGACCGCACCACGCGGCACGGCTGCACGAATCGCGGAGAAGAAAGTGCGGCCGGATGAGGAACTTTATAAGGAACTGGTCACGAAATTTCTCATCAGCGAAACCCCAATACCGGAACTCATAGACATTATGGCGGTCCGGCTGGCTACGCGTAAGGCATTTCTGGATCATTTTACCTCTTTGCATATTTTCGTCCTCACATTGCGTTGTAACCAGAATTGCGTCTATTGCCAGGCATCAAGCCGCGAAAATTGCCTGGAGGATTTCGATATGCCGGAAGATGTATTGTTTCGGTCAGTCGACCTGATGTTTTGCAGTCCCGCGCCATCGATCACTATGGAATTCCAAGGCGGAGAATCATCACTCGTTCCTCATTTGTTGCGATCGGCCATCGAATATGCCGACCGGAAAAACCTCGAAGCGGGTAAAGAAATTACCTACGTACTTTGCACGAATAGTGTCGATCTGACAGACGAGGTGCTGGATATTTGCAAACAATACAACGTGATCATTTCGACTTCGCTCGATGGCCCACTATCTCTGCATAACCGTAACCGGGGGAAAGACGACAGTTACCAACGTGTTGCAAAAGGCATTGCCAAAGCTAAGGATCATTTAGGTGTCGATCGGGTCTCTGCGCTGATGACCACATCCGAAGAATCGCTGAAATATCCCAAGGAGATCGTGGAAGCCTACCGCGAGAACGGCTTTCGCAGCATCTTCATCCGGGCTCTAAATCCCTACGGTCTTGCGAAAGACAATGAAAATTGGGCGCTCTACTATGACCGTTTCGTGGAATTTTTCAAACAGGCGCTCGATTACATTATTGAAATTAACAAGACCGATGAGGTATTCGTGGAAGAGTTCACGACATTGATCCTGCGCAAGATACTCACACCGTTTCCTATCGGTTTCGTCGACCTGCAATCCCCGGCAGGTGTGATCAACAGCGTCGCCATTTACAATTACGACGGCTATGTGTATGCTTCGGATGAATCGAGGATGCTGGCCGAATTCGGGGATTACACCTTCCGGCTCGGCAGTGTCTTCGACCGGTATGAGGACATATTCTATGGCCGTAAGGCGCAGGAGATTTCGCAAGTGTGGGCTACGGAGTGCATTGCAGGTTGCTCGGACTGCGCTTTTCAATCGATTTGCGGGGCTGATCCCGTGCGAAGTTATGCCACACAGGGCGATATGTATGGCTTCCGCCCCAATTCGACATTCTGTAAGAAACATAAATCAATCATCGAGCATATCTTCACCCTCATTACCGAACGGGAGGATGAAGTCATGCCCATCTTCAAAAGCTGGATCACTGGCACGCGCGGATAATGAGGGATAGGATCGACATCAATTCGAACGATAACGCCCTGTTCGTTACCGCGCAGTGCAACAATCGGTGCATCATGTGTTGCCAGCCACCGCTGAAGCGCGATGATCTGGATCATTATTTTGAAAAGAACATAGCCTTGATCGATTCTGCGCCGGCCAGTTTGCCGAGCATCGGCATTACCGGCGGAGAGCCTACGCTGCTTGATGACCGGCTTTTCGAACTGATCCGACATATCCGTAAACGATTACCCTATACGGAAATCCATCTATTGACCAATGGCAGGGCTTTCGCCGACCTGGAATATGCAAGGAAATTGGCGGATTGTTCGACAGATAAAATGTTGTTAGGCATCCCCCTGCATTCGGATTATACGGGCGACCACGATTATATCACGCAAGTCAAAGGTTCTTACAACGAAACGATGCGAGGGTTATATAATCTGGCCCGCTTTGATTTCGGTATCGAATTGCGCATCGTTCTGACGAGGGCCAATTATATGCGCCTGCCGAATCTGCCGGAGTTCATATACCGCAACCTGCCTTTTGTGGAATACATATCCTTTATGGGGCTGGAATATACCGGATATACTGTAAAAAACCGAGATGAGGTTTGGATTGAACCGGTCCAATACCAGTATGAATTGGAGAAAGCGGTAACTGGTTTGGCCGGATGGAATATGAACGTATCTGTTTTCAACCTGCCGCACTGTATCCTAAAGCCTTCTTTGTGGCCCTATGCCTGCCGGTCTATTTCCGACTGGAAAACGGTTTACGCCCCGTGCTGTTACGAATGCAGGATGAAGTCAGAATGTTGTGGGTTATTCGCCACATCGAGACAACATTACAATGTTACCCCGATATAAGGTTCTTCTTCAATAGATAACTTAACTCTATGTCTTAGTCGTCGGGTTTAGTAAAACTATCTCTGTACGGGCCTCTTCTAAAAAAGAACTTCAAGGGCAGGTTCTTGGGTACAGTTATACATAAGCAGATAAGTCGTGACAGACTCTCTTTGGAATTGAAGTAAACTAGGTCCTGTTAACATAAATTATCGACGATGATAGCTAACGTAATGAATGCACAGAACATCGTGTAGAGTTTTTCATATCTGGTAAATATTCGTCTGAACCGTTTGATTCTGCGAAAAAGTCTTTCGACTTCGTTTCGACGCTTATAAAGTTCTTTGTCATATTCCCATGGCTCACGTCTGTTGCTTTTGGGCGGAACCACCGGTGTAAATCCGAGTCCGGCAGCCAGTTGTCTGGTGGCGTCATCTTCATATGCCCGGTCCATCAACAAATGGCAATCATGGGTGGTTTTGATGCTTTCGATCAACTTCCGC
>JAVBMJ010000045.1:0-6037 GCA_031552535.1 Rikenellaceae bacterium | reverse complement strand
TTAAACAGTAGAGTTTATATTCATTTAAATACAAGACAATTTGAAATTATGTAATCCACAAGCGATTTCAAAAACGAGATCGTTGAAAAAAAGCTTGTGGCATCGAAAGCGTTCTTTGACAATACGGAAGATTTTTACTCTCCCTATGGCATGCTCGACCTTTACGCGAAATGAAGATATTTGACGGTTCTCATGTTTCTGTTCATCAGTTAATTCTCTGCCGCGAGGCTTATACACTCTAATGCGTTCTTTGCCCAAAAAAGTAAATTTCGAGAGATAGTTATTCAAATCCACCTCAAATTCTTTGGACAAAGCTTCGAATTCGGCGATTTCCAAACCTGTCAAACTCAAAAACTGTTGCGGATTACGCTTTATCTTCCTGTATTTCAAATCGTTTTTAATGCAAAGGTAATGCTAAAATCGTCAAACTGAAAATTAATGGATATAAACTATAGTTTCTTAAACAATTTCTCAGATTATTATTTTGTGAGCAACAGCCGGGCAATTACCGATAGCCTAATTTTCGGTCATCTCGCCGCGTAACGACCGGTGCATCTCCCGGCATACACGCTCCGTCGACAAACCCTGCCCCAGGAGATACATCAGCTTGGTGACCGCGGCTTCGGTCGTCATATCACGTCCGCTCACAACGCCCGCCTGCTGCATCCTGAGCCCCGTCTCGTAGAGTTCCATGGCCACGCTGCCTCCCTCGCATTGGGTAACATTGACGACGACTTTTCCTTCGGCCATAGCTCTCCGCAACGCGTCGATAAACCACAGTGATGTCGGTGCGTTGCCGGAGCCGTAAGTCTCAAGTACAATCCCGCGTACCGATCCCAACGACAGCATCCCCTCGAAGGTTTCGCGCGTGATACCCGGAAATATTTTTATTACAGCTACCGCAGTGTCGAGCGAAGTGGAGATACGCAACGTGGAGTCTTCTGTAGCCTGATGTATATATGGATAGTTATAATGGATATTGACCCCGACCTCGGCCAGAGCCGGATAGTTTTCCGACACAAAGGCGTTGAGTTGTTCGGAACTGTGCTTGGTGGTGCGCGTAGCCCGGAAAAGTTTATTCTGAAAATACAGGCTTACCTCGGGGACAATTGCCCGGCCATTCTCCTGTGCTGCCGCTATTTCGAGCGCCGTTATCAGGTTTTCGCGGCCGTCGGTGCGCAGTACGCCTATCGGGATCTGGCTGCCGGTGAATACCACCGGTTTCGACAGGTTTTCAAGCATGAAACTCAATGCCGAAGCCGTGTACGACATCGTGTCAGTGCCATGAAGGATAACAAATCCGTCGAAACGTTCGTACTCATTTTCCACCAGGCGAGCTAATGTATCCCAGAGTTCAGGCGTCACGTTCGACGAGTCGATAGCTTCGAGCATCAATACCTCGATGTCTACGTCGAGCATCCTCAGATAAGGAAATTCGTCATAGATACTGTTGAAGTCAAACGGATGCAACGCTCCGGTGCGGGGATTGGTCTTCATACCTATCGTTCCCCCGGTGTATATAAGCAGTACAGATGGTTTTCCGGCCATATTTCGTATAGGTTTTACAGATTGAACATTCTTATTGCATTGCGCGTCGTGACGGCGGCGACCCTGTCCACATCGGCCCCCATGGCTTCGGCTACCGTACGGGCCACCAGCGGGATATAAGAACTTTCGTTGCGTTTGCCCCGGTGCGGTACAGGCGTAAGGTATGGCGCGTCGCTTTCGAGCACTATATCTTCGAGTTGCATGCGGGCCACCACCTCGACCAGCCCGCTCTTTTTATAGGTGATCACGCCGCCGATGCCGAACAGGAAGTCGCCCGCGTCCTTCACCGCCACATAGTCGTCCCACGTACCGCTGAAGGCGTGCATGACTCCACGCAGGCCACGCCCGCCGAAACAGTGAAGCACCTCGCGCATCTCACGCCAGGCATCGCGGGTGTGTATCACCAGCGGCAATTCATAGCGCAAAGATAACTCTATCTGCCGCTCCAGCGCCTCGCGCTGTTCCCGGTAAAAATCGCGGCTCCAATACAGATCGAGTCCCACTTCGCCTACAGCGATAAACCTGCCGCATGGAGGAGTGGCAAGAAAGTGCTCAACTGTATCCAATTCGTCCCCGTACATGTCATTACCATTCACCGACGTAGGATGCAACCCCATCATCGGCAAGCAATTGTCCGGATAACGTGCCACAAGCGAAAACAGCGCCGCATGGCTCCCCGAGTCTATCGCCGGCAGTAACATCGTGTCCACTCCCACCGCCAATGCCCGCGCAACCGCTTCGTCGCGATCCACATCGAACGCCTCGTCGTATATATGAGTATGTGTATCTATAAATTTCATCTTGGCATCACTTTCCGGCTATCCGCCCATCACCATTTTATATACCTGTTACCCGGAATCGACTTCAACGCTCCCGCCATTTCAAGTCCAAGAAGCAGCGGCGACAACGCCGCGACAGGCATGCCGCACCGTACCGACAACTCGTCGGCCGACAAAGGCCCCTCGTCGAAGAAACCCTCCAACAGCCACCGTTCCTTTCCGGTCAAATTATCCGCCACGACCTTTGCGCTTTCACGCACGCCGCCATCGTCACGACACTTGTTATCCCAACCCAATTCACGCAGGATATCGTCGACCGACGCCACCAGGGTCGCTTTTTGCAGGTTTATCAGACGGTTGGTACCCTCCGATGTTTTGTCTCCGATCCTTCCCGGAACGGCCATCACCATGCGGTAATACCCCAGTGCCAGTTCCGCGATAGTGAGCGATCCGCCATCTATGGGCGATTCTATTATCAACGTACCCGCCCCCATTCCGGCAATGATGCGGTTGCGTTGCAGGAACACAGATTGTGTGGGTTTATAGTTGGTATTGAACTCGGTAACGAGCACTCCGCCTGCGTCTTCGATCCTGCGGAGCATATCGGCGTGGTGTGACGGATAAACCGAATCCATCGCGTGCGACAACACCACCCCCGACGGCATCCCGCATCTGTGGGCAGCTCTGTGGCATGCGATATCGATACCGTATGAAAGGCCTGCGGCAATCGTCGCACCTGGCATCGCCTCATGCAGCCCTTCGATGATGGTATCGCACGCTTTCGTACCGTAGGCCGAAATTTTCCGGGTTCCTCCTATCGAAAGCGTTGGCCTGAGCAACACTTCCGGATCACCCCTGACATATAACACATGTGGAGCGTCGGCGCACTCCGAAAGCAGTGGCGGATAATATTCGCCGGTCGACGTTACGACAGTTACTCCCGACCGTCCGGCCCACGCCAGCTCCCTCTCTGCCGCTTTATGCGCGTCTTTTCGGACTATGGCCCGCGCCAGATCGCCGCGCAGTTCGGCCTCGACGGTAAGTTGCCGTTCGGTGGCGGCAAACACTCCTTCGGCCGATCCGAAACACGACACCAGGTGCTTCGCGGTCTTAGGTCCTATGTCCGCCGTCATAGTGAGGGCTACGTCGTCGATGAGCATATCGTATGGATTATGGCTAAGAAACTGTTTTAAGTAATGCTCAACAATTATTGGGATATTTCAGGGAGTATGATTTTTTGTTTTATCAATATTTTTTGAGATTCTTTCGAGCGTATTTTGTTTTTTTCATCAGTCACTTGGCCCGCCAAGCTCCTTTTTCAAAAATCAAAATCCATCTCGAAATAAGTCTCAAATAATATCGCAATAATTATTTCACATTACTTAGACAGGCTCTTATAGATTTGTAAAATTAATAAAAATATCGGTATCATAAAAAAATGCCCGGGCAGTACGTCATACCACCCGGGCTTCTTTATGCATGAGGTCGTCCCGGTTTACACCAGGACGCGTTCACATAAACGGCGCCATGATCTAATCTTCGCCATAAGGCATTATATAGAAGTCGAATGCCAGCGGGGTGTAGCCCGGGATGGCCGTATTGCCGCTCGTCGAACCCGACGCCCCATAGCCGAATGACGACGTGAAAACCATGCGGGTCCAACTTCCGTAAGTGACTTTAGGAACAACTGTTTTGAATGCCTGGACCAGGTTACCGGTAGAAGGCTTGTAACTTATTGCCTGGTAAGTCAGGGTATTGTCTTTGTATACGCGCTGGCCGACAGAATCGATATTGGTGTCGAAAACGAAACCGTCGAGAAAATACCCTTTGTAATATAGCGTAACTGTCGAATCGACCGTTATACCATCCGCATCGGGCAGTACCGACAATTCCTGGTAGTAAAGGATCTTGCCTACAGAATCCTTAACGGCCATACCCATCACGTCGACAGCGTATCCCATCACGAGTCCCTCCTCATACTTAACCGGGTCTTTCGCGACATCGACCACTTCGAGGGTCATTATTACCGGCTTGTTACCCGCCAGCGAGAATTGCCCGTTATAGCCGTCCGAGGCGCTGTATCCATACGACCCGTAGGCCTGGGTGGAGGGAACGTAAATTATCGCTTTGGCACCCTTTTTCATCAACTTCAATGCGTGGTACTGCCCGAGGACAAGAGTGGAGTATGCCATGCTCATAGTCTGGTAATCGGGTGCGTAGTGCGTATAAACACTGTAAGTGCCCTGTACTTTCGCTACATCTTCGGAACGGGAAATATAACAGTTCCCATACAGATCGGTTCCCGTGTAGTTTAACTTCACCCAGTCGTTGTCTTCTATAAGCGACGCCCCGCTTTCTCCCGCATCCAGAAGTTGCATATATATCCCGTTGCCTATCGGTTTGGCCGACGGTGCATTTTGGTTTATCCACTCAGCCAACGCACGTGCCTCGACTTCTTCGAAAGACTGCTCATCCCTCCTGGCACACGAGAATACCAGGCCCGAGACAATGGCCGACACGAAAAGCGTAAGAAATATCCTTCTCATCAATTTATTGTTTTTTTACCGATATTACATTTATGTAGTACACCACCGCACAATCCTTAGGCACCGACCCCACCATTTTAGATCCATAAGCCAGGTCCGAGGTCAGGAACAACTGGACCGAATCACCCTCGCATACACCCGGCAATCCGCGGGTAATACCTTCCAGCAAGCGCGTCGCCCCCACCTTGACCCGCTGCGGAACCTCCGGCCAGAACAAAGGGTTTAGTACCGTATCCTTCTCGATTATGAAATCGAAATTAGTGTAAAACAAATCCTGCGGGGCGTTGACAAAAGTGTATGCAGCAAAAAGGAAATTCACCGAGTCGCCTTCCGACACCACCGGGGCCAGCGCTCTGCCTCCTCTTTCCGGGTTGGCGATGTAACGGTATACTCCATCTATATTCTCGTACTCCAGCGATTTCCCGTCGAGATACGACAATATTTTATCTTGCTGGTCAGGAACTATCTCCATATCAGGACCGCATCCGGCGACAACGGTGCCGGCAAAGGCGATGCAAACCAACGATTGAAATATTTTCAGTTCCCGCATTGACATGCAGACAATAGTTTTTAAAAGTCCCGAATAGCGCAAGGCCACTTCCAACCTGCAAATATACTAATTATCCCCGAATACACAAAAAACGATATCCTTTGCCGTTCTGAGTTAAGGCGTGTAACGCTTAAAACCTGTTTAAAATTTATTTATCAAATTTCTTATGTGCTCTTCCGGGCGATTTACCCGTTCTTTTGCTACGCATCTGCCCCAGCAAAGTCAGGTCAAAAGATGCTGTGCATCCACTCGTTGCATAGAGCACCGCTATGCTCCTCGTGCGGCGCAAAAAAAATCATCCCGAACCGACGCTCGAAACATGAGCAGAGGTCGCTGGCGAACTATGCCATGTAAGGAGGAGGAAAACGAAGTTAAACTGCTCATAATACTTTTTGAAAATAAAATTTAAACAGTAGAGTTTATATCCATTAATTTTCAGTTTCCCGATTTTAGCACTACATTTGCATTAAAAGCGATTTGAAATACAGGAAGATAAAGCGTAACCCGCAACAGTTTTTGAGTTTGACAGGTTTGGAAATTGCCGAATTCGAAGCTTTGTCCAAAGAATTTGAGGTGGATTTGAATAACTATCTCTCGAAATTTACTTTTTTGGG
>JAVBMJ010000007.1:0-50955 GCA_031552535.1 Rikenellaceae bacterium | reverse complement strand
CGGCTGAATCTTTCAACGCCAAAATCAAAGCTTTCAGAGCTCAACTCAGAGGTATCGTAGACATACCATACTTCATTTTCAGACTCGCTAAAATTTTCGCCTGAAAAAACTCACCAACCTACTTTTCGGACTGAGCCTAAGTTAGGAACTCCAGAGTCGCTGCACAAACGAAAGGCTGCGCCTGAAAGCGCCTGCAAATAGAGGGCTCCGCCCGATGAACATGGTCGCTTGTTCATCTGCGATGAATCATTAACTTTGTGGTGGGTTAACACGCTTCCAACCGTTTAAGTGCGAAAACCGAACTTCGGTCGTTCTCGCCTTAAACGGAGAAGCAAAAACCAAACAGAAAAACGGCTCGGAAATAGAAGAAAAATACCCCCGAAAACATGACGGAAATACACCTTGTTTAACAACTGCGCAACCCCAAGATACCAAGGGGTCAATCTATGCGTTGTAGCAGGGCAATTTAAGCGTTATATACAATTAAGATGGGAGTGGACGTAAAATACCGTGGAGATATGCTACGGGCGATACCCCGCATTTTGAAGAATGCAAAGATATTTTTCAATTCAAATCAAAAAGTCAAATAACGCTTGTAAACAGAATATATCAATGAGTTAGAGTAAATTTCAAAAAGTTAACGCATCACCACTATTTGTAGAATAATAAAACGTTATGAAAATACTTACGTCTGGACAAATAAGGGAAGCCGACCGGGCTACCGTAATAGAAGAATCGATCAGCCCGTTGGATCTAATGGAACGTGCTGCGGAAGCGATTGCCGGATGGATATGCAATCATGTCGATCAGGTGGCACCGTTGCTGTTTATTTGTGGCAAAGGAGGCAATGGAGGCGACGGATTGGCCGTAGCGCGAATATTGTTCCATGCAGGGTTCGATTGCAAATATTTCATCCCTTACGACACTTCCTCGCTTCTGCCGGATACGCTTGCTAACTATAAACGCCTTCCGGGAGGAGTTGTGCGAGTGGACGGACTCGATGCAGTAGATTGCGATACCGTAGTTATCGATGCTTTATTGGGAACCGCGGTGAAGGGCAGTGTGGGGGATGGATTAAGCGAAATCATATACCGGATAAATTCTATGCCAAACAGGAAGATAGCCATAGATATTCCTTCCGGATTGCCGTCCGAACCCTCTGACGAATATGGCCCTGTAGTGAATGCCGATGAGACCCTGGCTATCGAATTTCCCAAACTTTCCATGCTGCAACCCGAATATGGCAATCATTGCGGCAGAATAGATATCATCGACATAGGGCTATCCTCAGATTTCATCGAATCTGCCGCAACGCCATACCATTACGCCGATAATAAAATAATGCAAAGCATATTGCTGCGGCGGGAACGGGTCTCGCATAAAGGCGATTACGGTCACGCCCTGCTTGTTTGCGGCAACCGCAACATGATCGGCGCCGCAATTTTGGCAACCGGTGCCGCATTGCGTAGCGGATGCGGATTGGTAACTGCGCATATTCCATACGATCAAAGAGTGGCTTTGCAGAGTAACCATCCCTCGGCAATATGCAGTTTCGACGTGGCGGAGTGCTTTTCAGTTGTGCCTGAATCTGTCGAACGTTTCTCTGCTGTAGGGGTAGGGTGCGGCCTGGGACAGGATATCAGAACGGTAGCGGCACTCGAAGCGTTGATGCTGCGATGCGGAGGACCTATGGTTATCGATGCCGACGCCCTGAACATCATAGCCCAACATCCTCATTTGTGGCATATAATACCAGCCGGGTCGATACTTACTCCCCATCCGGGTGAGTTGCGCAGACTTATCGGGGAATGGAGCGGGGCGGCGGATAAGTTGAGTAAGATATCCGGGATAGCTGCCAGATATAATATATATGTAATTGTAAAGGGGGCCAACTCGGTGTGTTGTACGCCACAACGGGAGTATTACTTCAACTCGACCGGTACTCCGGCTTTAGCTAAAGCCGGAGCAGGAGATGTGCTTACCGGCCTGTTGACGGGGTTGTTGGCACGCGGCTACACCCCTCTCCGCGCAGCATTGCTGGGTGTTTACCTGCATGGAGCGGCCGGAGAAAAAGCTTCCGCCTATTTTGGGGACGAATCGGTCAACAGTAGTGATTTGATCGATTTTATAGGAGAAGCTTTTTTGGAAATCACGCAATAAAGATTACCTTTGTTTGCATATCAGGCAGGATTGGCTACGCGCTTCCGTAGGAAATGGTTCATCAGGAATCATAATTCCCGTTGGAAATTTAAACAAGTTTTAAGGGTCTGTTTAAATGGTTGTAGTGTAAAGTCCAAACAGGAGCAACTCAATTTTAATAAAATAATATTATGGCAAGTATCAGAGGACTTAAAAAGGACATTGAATACCTTGTTGGTGAAGTAATTGCGGACTGCTATCTCGCCATTTATTTTCATCCGGCAAAACAGGCTGAATATGATTCTATCGTCAATGAGGCTATTGCGTTACACAATACGCTGATTAGCAGGGCCCAGCGTCCGGACGAAAAAAATAATCCGCGACTGGTAAAGAAGTACTATACTCAAATACGCCACGATATGTTTGCGGGTGTAGATGCGTTGTTCTCAAAACTTAGTGACATTTGTAAAAAGAACTGATATAGGCGGGCATTATTTTTTGTGTCGGCAAGAGGATTGCCAAAAATGGCGCGTGAACCCCTCGAATAGTATCAAGAAAACCACAGAGAGGACAGAGTTAACAACGCGTTTGACATAAAACCAGAGATTAGTAGAAGCCGATTTCTACCAATCTCTGGTTTGTTTTTGTAATAGCATAATTTTTTTGGGCATCTTTTCCCGCCGTCACTGCTCGATTTGCCACCGGCAAACCTGCGCTTGCCGCCGAAAAATCTGCTCCGCAAACGCCTCGAAAAAATACACCATTAATTATTATCAATCACTTATTAGAAAAATACGGGGATACGCTTGTTTAACTCTACTATACAGTGCGAGGCGAGAAGTGAGAATAGCGCTACCAGGATATACTGCCCCGTACTGTCCATCGATCCAAAAAGCATCCATGCAAAATTGATGAACATGACATGCACCAGATATACCGATGTGGACATATGGGCAAAATATCCGTCGCTGGGCGAAACGCTGGAGTAACGCAATACCAATATAAATAGCAATGGGCTGACTACGATCTGGAAGAGATAAAATTCATTGTGCCCTGAAAACAAAAATGAGTACCCGGCCTCAAATAGCAATCCTATTATAAGCAGACCTATGACGCCTATCAATGTATAGCTGTTTTTTATTACATGCTTATCGAGATTTCTACTTCCTATGGCGTATCCGGCAAATATAAATGGGAATCCGAGGCATATATAACGGCGTGCGATTCTGAGCCATTGGGGCAACTCTCCATGAAATAGTTCGATCTTTTCAGATAAAATCCCGAATAATAACAGCCCTAACGACATGATGAGGCATACGATATCGGATATCCGGTCGTTCCTGATCAGGTTTTTTATATAAAACAACCCGGCAGTGCCTATAATAAGGCTGGCGATGTACCACAGGTGGTAGTTAGGTAACCGGAGCAGGCCTGCAAAACTGGGAGCAACCAGAAATCCGTCTATCGCAAATGGCAGGTATATAACGCCCCATGTCAAATACATAAATGCAAGATGCAACAAATAGCGTTTTATCTTGCGAGGGTTGTTTATCGCTTTTACAAGGTAATAGCCGTTGATGAGGAAGAAACAAGGGACTGCAATACGGCTGATCCCGAAAGACAACTCCCAACTCAGTAAAGGAACAGATTTTAGTATGGGACAGTGGATAAGGATTATAAAAAAACTCAGGATAAGTTTAAATTTATCTATCGTAACATTGCGCTCTTTCATAAGTTGTTCATAATTGCACGTAAAGACTGATATTTCCTTACAAATGTAAGTATTCTTGACCGAAAATAAATACCAGGCTTTGCAAAGAATATAATTATAACCTGTTGTGCATTTATAAAATATCTGTAATATCGCTGTCATCTAACGGCTTATGCTTTCCGCCTGCGGCAGGCGGACCCCCGGCCCCGGCCTACAATCAAGGCCGGACATGCTGCTAAACAGCATTTAAGTGGATTCCGGGATCGATTTTCGCGTGAAAATAGAGTGGCATAGTGGCGTTCTATGTAACGATATTTTCAGGCGAAAAGCGGCCCGGAAGAACTTATAAGCCTTTCCATAGGAAATTTAAGTAATCTCAAACAATTAATGCGAATTAAGATATGTATATTAATTTATTGCATATAAGTGAATTGCCGCCAATAATTACAGAATTTATGTTTTCAGTCCGCAGCCAGCGGTGGGCATAAATCGAAGCCGGAGGTGCGCGATCAGCCCTCCGCCTGGGGTGGCGGCGGGCTGTGAACTTTGCAGGCAAAGTTCATAAAGCTTATAAACAGCAAGTTAAGGGCCTTTCTAATATTCATTTAACTCTTAATTCACATTATTATCAAGCACTTAAACATTTTCTAATACTTCCGGTTTATCAAAAGGCAGACCCGTATCAACGCATTTTGAAATCTATGGGCAGCTTGTAGCTTATGTTACACGGTTTGCCATTTTTTGTTCCTGGTTCCCAGCGTGGAGACAATTCCATAACCCTCAGCACCTCTTCGGTGAATGGCAGGTAGTTCGACTGAAGTATATGGAAGTTGGATAACGACCCGTCTTCCCCTTCTATGATAAAACTCATCAGGACCCTGCCGGTTATGCCGCTTTCTATGGCCTGGGGCGGATATTTGATTTGACCCTGTACCCATGTCCGGAATGTTTCGAGAGAGCCACCGTTCTGAAAGGTGGCCGCTTCCATTCCGTCGAATTCGTCGGCCTCCTTTGCCGTATCTTTCCAGGGGTCGGCCGGAGCCCCTTCCCGTACGTAGGTGCTTTTCACCGTACCTGAAGCGTCGAATTCCCGCGACCACACCAGCTCCCCGTTATCATAAAAATGGTCTTTTACTATCGTCGTGTCTTTGCGCTCCACGAAATAACCGTCAGGCACACGGCTTGCATTGAGGTAAGGGTTGAGCAGCGCTACGAGATAATAGGCCGGGTCGACATCATTGCCGTTAGATGTAACGGTAATTCCTGAAGGAAAACGCACCGGGATACCGGCTACCGTGTCGGCAATTACCGCTCCCGTTTCGACTCCGCAGTCGACCGATGTGGAGTTATAGCGGAAACTTGACGACGTGTATAGCGGACTCTCTTTCGATATCACGACCCGGCGGTCGCCGGCGCTGAATATCCTGAGTTTTGTGTCGAATAGGAGCCCGTTGAAAGATTCCAGCATGCCGTTTCCGGCGCCGCCCACAGGGCTGAAATATTTTGTCAGTTTCCCGTCCCTGGTTTCGATCCCGAATACCGCACGGCGTTTCTTGTCCTGTGGGCGATAAATATTGGGGTAAGTCTCCAAGGTCGTTTTCCCTCCCTCTGATTCGAAGAGGAAACGTAGCGCGCCTTCGGCCATGTAATCGGCATAATAAACAAAACGGCCTTCTTTGTCCATAACGGCATCGATGGCGAGGTGGTATCCGTAATTCCCCGTCTTATATTCCCGTATCCGTCCGCATTGGCGGGTAACACCCTGGGCATCTGTAGCGAAATTAATTTCGTACCGCGGGCGGCCGTCTGAATACATCACTCTGGCTCTGACCGGCGCCCCCATTTTATAGTTTACCTCCGACAGGAGTTTTCCACTTTTTGAGAATCTCTTATCCTGGCCGTGAAGGGTTGTCCCGTCGCTTAGGGTGGTGTATTCGCGCATTACTTTTTTTGCCCCCTGATGGAACTCCCGGTGCCTCATAATCTCTGCCGAATCAGCCGTTTCGTAAATCGTCTCCGGCGGTGGCGGTACTGCGTGCGCCTTATCATTCTGTATGATGTAAGACAACACTCCTGATAGAATGAAGCAGAGTAATCTCATTGCGTTTGGGTTTGCTGCAAATGTATTAAAAAACAATTAAAATGCAAAATGGTTGTTGCCGCAATTCATACAACATGCGATTCTGTACCCCGATGGGGCGTTTTGGTTTGGATGTTCTGTAAAAAATGAATATTTTTGTCGGTTGTAATGTTGTCAATTACTAATCAATCATATTTCCAACCACTATGTCAAACGTAAAAAGAGTCTACACCTTCGGTAATAAAAAGGCCGAAGGCAATGGCAAAATGAAAGAACTGCTCGGCGGAAAGGGTGCCAACCTCGCTGAGATGAACCTTATCGGGATTCCGGTGCCTCCCGGATTCACGATCACCACCGAGGTGTGCGACGAGTACTACAAGCATGGACAGCAGGAAGTGATCGACCTTATAAAGCCCGAAGTGGAAAAGGCTATGAAGGAGATCGAAAAGGTGATGGATATGGAGTTCGGCAGCGATACCAATCCTTTGCTTATGTCGGTGCGTTCCGGAGCCCGGGCTTCGATGCCGGGTATGATGGACACGATCCTCAACCTGGGCCTGAACGACAAGGCGGTAGAGGGTATGGTGAAGCGTACGGGCAATCCCCGTTTCGCATGGGATTCTTACCGTCGTTTTGTGCAGATGTACGGCGATGTTGTATTGGACATGAAGCCTGCGAGCAAAGAGGACCACGATCCGTTTGAAGAGATCATCGACCACCTGAAGGTGGAGCGCGGCGTGAAGAACGACACCGATCTTACTACCGACGACCTCAAGGAATTGGTTGTGCGGTTTAAAAAAATGGTCAAGGAGAAGACGGGCAAGGATTTCCCGACCAATCCGTGGGATCAACTTTGGGGCGCTGTCTGTGCTGTTTTCAGCAGTTGGATGAACGAGCGCGCCATACTTTACCGCAAACTGAACAATATTCCGGCCGAGTGGGGTACTGCCGTCAACGTACAGGCTATGGTATTCGGCAACATGGGCGAGAATTCAGCTACCGGCGTGGCCTTTACGCGCGATGCGGGTACTGGCGAGAACATCTTCAACGGTGAGTATCTGATCAATGCCCAGGGTGAGGACGTTGTTGCCGGGATACGCACTCCGCAGCAGATCACAGCCGAGGGTTCGCGCCGTTGGGCCAAGGCTCAATCTGTAAGCGAGGAGGATCGCGCCAAGAAATACCCTTCGCTGGAAGAGGTGATGCCGGTGGTGTATAAGGAATTGAATGCCATTCAGAAGCATTTGGAGACTTATTTTACCGACATGCAGGACATTGAGTTCACTATCCAGGACGGTAAGTTGTGGATGTTGCAGACTCGCAGCGGTAAACGTACAGGTGCCGCCATGGTGAAGATCGCAATGGATATGCTCGACGAAGGTTTGATCTCTGAAGAGACAGCGGTACTGAGGTGCGAGCCGGCCAAACTGGACGAGTTGTTGCACCCCGTATTCGATAAGGCTGCCATGAAGACGGCCAAGGTGCTGACCAAGGGTCTGCCCGCATCGCCGGGAGCCGCTACCGGTCAGGTGGTATTCTTTGCCGACGATGCTGAAACGTGGAACAACGACGGCAAAAAACCGATATTGGTGCGTATAGAGACCTCTCCCGAGGACCTGAAGGGCATGAACGTGTCGGAAGGTATCCTTACCGCCCGCGGCGGTATGACTTCGCATGCGGCTGTAGTTGCCCGCGGCATGGGTAAATGTTGTGTTTCGGGTGCGGGTGAGGTTTTGATCGACTACAAGGCGCGTACGTTGACTATAGGTTCGACGGTTATCAAGGAGGGCGATTGGATTTCGCTCAACGGTACTACCGGCGAGGTGTATCTGGGCAAGGTGGCTACTGTCGACCCGGAGATGGGCGGCGACTTCGGTAAGTTGATGAACCTGACCAGCAAGTATGCCCACCTTAAGGTGCGCACCAATGCCGATTCTCCGACCGATGCCGATGTGGCGTTCCGTTTCGGTGCCCAGGGTATAGGTCTTTGCCGTACGGAGCATATGTTCTTCGAGGGCGACCGCATCAAGGCTGTGAGGGAGATGATTCTTGCCGATGACGAGGCCGGACGCCGTGTGGCGCTCGCCAAGTTGCTGCCCATGCAGCGCGGCGACTTCGAAGGGTTGTTCGGTGTTATGAAAGGTTATCCTGTTACGGTGCGCCTGCTCGACCCGCCCCTCCACGAGTTTGTTCCCCATTTCGAGAAGGAGCAGCGCGAAATGGCTGCCGATATGAATGTGCCGTTCGAAAAGATCGTGGCTAAAGTAGAGGCTTTACATGAATTCAATCCGATGTTGGGCCATCGCGGGTGCCGCCTGGGCAATACCTATCCCGAGATCACCGAGATGCAGACACGCGCCATCATCGAGGCCGCGCTCAACGTCACCCGCATGGGTGTAACGGTGAATGTCGAGATCATGGTGCCGCTGGTAGGCAACCACAAGGAGTTGAAATACCAGAAGGCCATAATCGACAAGACGGCTGAAGCGGTGTTCTCGGAGCGCAACGAGCGTATTGACTATATGGTGGGAACGATGATCGAGGTGCCTCGTGCGGCTGTCACGGCTAACGAGATCGCCGAGGTCGCGGAGTTCTTCTCGTTCGGGACCAACGACCTGACGCAGATGACGCTCGGTTTCTCTCGCGACGATATAGCCAAGTTCCTGCCTGTTTATCTCGAAAAAGGTATCCTGAAACAGGATCCGTTCCAGAAACTCGACGTTAAAGGTGTCGGCCAACTGGTTCGCGAGGCGGTGTTCAAAGGACGCGGCGTAAGGCCGGAACTGAAGTGCGGCATTTGCGGAGAGCATGGCGGCGAGCCTTCGTCTGTCGAGTTCTGCCACTATGCCGGACTGAACTACGTTTCATGTTCGCCTTACCGTGTGCCCATTGCGCGTCTTGCTGCGGCACACGCGGCTCTCAAGCAGCAATAGACGGATGTACTTGCGGACCGGGACTAATGTTCCGGCCCGCAGAATATATTTGTGGAGGGTTCATCTCTCTGGTATTATACTAACTGCGCCCGCTTTTAATCCTGGATGTCATATTTGGAGACATCCAGGATTAAAAGCGGGCGCAGTTTTTAGGCATTGCTCTACCTGCAAGGTTTGTATTTCCCAACTTTTTCTGCACAAAAAGTTAAGCACTTTTTGAGTTGATTTTCCAGAACTCGTCTATGGTCATATTCTGGAGTGTTGAGTGCCGCCTGATCTTATTATACCATATCTCGATATACTCGAAGATTTCCAGTTCCATTTGCCCGGCCGTCAGCGTTTTATTTCCATATACCATCTCGCACTTCAGTTTGCGGAAGAAGCTTTTTGCCACCGCGTTGCCCCAGCAGCTTCCTTTTCGGGACATACTTTGCACGATTCTGCCCTTGATCTCGGAACGGAACTCCTCGGAGGCGTACTGCACTCCGCGATCCGAATGGAAGATCATCCCGGAAGATACTTTTCTGTTCTTTACCGCCATCTGATAAGCCCTCACGGCGGTATCTTTAGCCGTCAGGTTATCGCTCAGGCTCCAGCCGACCACCTTACGGTCGTACAGGTCGATGATCAATTTGGATTAGATAGTATTTTTTCAGAACATCGCCTCCGTGGCTGCGTGGGCGGTGTTTTTGTTTTGGGATTGGGCAGTGAGGTGTATCTTGCACGGGAGGGGCATCGTGTCGACGGGGAGATATTGCACCACGGACGGCCTGAACGCTTTGAAAATGGATTATAATTACCTAAATTTGACGAGCGTTACCCGCGATATGTCGGGTGCGGTGAAGGCTAAGTATACTTGTAACGCCGGCGGGGCTAAACTCTCGGTCCGCGACGTCTCGGGTGCAGGAGGTTTGGAATATGCAGGTGCCAGTTACCTCTCTTCGCTTTTCCGCCCCACGCCGTTGGCGTGACTTGCGGGCTCCGGTCGGTGAACTCGCCCGGTCTGAAGACCGAGTTCGGTTCTTTGATATATACGCGGACGGGCGCTAACTCGCTAACCCTTGAGAACGCAGCTTTAGGAGGAGGTAGGATCGTTAAGTCTACAGGTACCGACCGTCACTTCCCTGCAATAAAATGTGTAGAACATTGTAATATAATAATTTATGAGACTTGAGGATTTGGCGAAAGTCCGCCAGAGTGACCGTAAATATCTCGACCGGCCTGTCGAGAAAGATAAATTGATGCAGTGCCTCGAAACGGCACGCCTGTCGCCGTCGGCCAATAATTCGCAACCATGGAAGTTTGTGGTGGTCGACGAGGTTGCGACAAAAGAGAGTGTGGCCGAATGTGCCTCTTCGATGGGGATGAATAAGTTCACACACCAGGCTCCGGTAATAGTGGCAGTAGTACTCGAAAAAACAAATGCCCTTTCTTCGCTTGCGAGTGTGATCCAGGACAAAGAGTACCAACTGATAGACGTAGGCATTGCAGTAAATCAATTCTGTCTGCAAGCAGCTGATATCGGGCTCGGAACCTGTATTATAGGCTGGTTCAATGAGAGGAAAGTCAAGCTGTTGCTGGGCATAGACCGCCGGAAACGTGTTCCGCTGCTGATCGCCGTAGGGTACCCCGCCTCCTCTACACGCCCGAAATCGCGTAAACAGGTAAGTGAAATAAGCAGTTGGAATAAATACTGATGAGCTCCGCTGTTAGGGAAGGCCTGCCTTCCGGAATAAATACAGCCGGATGATTTAGGGTAAAAATGATATAATTAGACATTTATGGGTTGGCGTTTTTTTGCAACAATAGGATTGCTTGTGCTTTCGAACATATTTATGACCCTGGCCTGGTATGGGCACCTCAAATTCAAGGAGTGGGGATGGTTCGGGAGCCTTACCTTGCCTGCGGTGATACTTATCAGCTGGTGCATAGCGCTTCCCGAGTATTGCTTCCAGGTACCGGCGAACCGTATGGGCTATATCGGCAACGGAGGGCCGATGAACCTCTGGCAACTAAAAGTAATGCAAGAGGTTATAACACTGGTGGTATTTACGGTATTTGCCACTGTTGTATTTAAGAACGAAACTTTTCGTACCAACCACCTCATAGGATTCATATTTTTAGTGCTGGCCGTATATTTCATTTTCAAGAAATAGAACTGCAAGGCGGCAAGAGGTGTGGCAAAATAATTGCGTTATGGGCGACATTGCCTGAAACTCATGGCACGCATATTGTGTTTAGGGCGGTACTATAAACAATTTAAGCACCTGATATGAACCGGACATTCGCCACCATTGCTACAACTGTGGTTATGCTGGGCCCCGTGCTCGCGGGAGCGCAACAAAGTAAAGTAAACGTTCAGGATCCCGGGATTTACCCCGACTCGATGATCGTAGATATTCCCGACAAAATGCTGCGCAGGTATTGTGTCGAGGGAGTGGAGATCGCCGGGCATATTTACGGAGGGTTTGACCGTAATGGGGACGGACTGATACAGTATGCTGAGATAAAGGAAATTAAAAAAATAGACCTTCACAACGCGGGAATTTTTTCGCATATCCAGACCGACGACTATGACTCTAAAAGTGTAGGCCATGTACGTAACCTCAAAGGAATAGAGTATTTCACCGCGTTGGAATATCTCGATGTGAGGTCGAACAGGCTCACGTCTATTGATGTTTCGAAAAACGGCAGGTTACGCCACCTGAACTGTTCACAAAACGGGTTGCAGGCACTCGATGTAACGACTAATACTGCACTCGAGATTCTTGATTGCAGCGGTGGTAGCCCGGGTTATTCCAGCGAGGAAGGAGTGCTCTATAACGATATCAAATCTATTGATCTTAGTAAAAATGCGGTTCTTGCAGGATTCTATTGCTCAAATGCCGGCCTGAAATCGCTGGATGTTACAAAAAATCCCAATCTCCGCAGTCTTGATTGCAGCTTCAATGCCTTGCAGAGGCTTGATATTTCGAAGAACACCTCTCTGGTGGAACTTAATTGTGTAAATTGCCTTTTGGATGTACTCGATGTGGTGGCAAATACCAACCTTACCGAACTGTCCTGCGGCGAGAACCTGCTGAGCGGCATCGATCTGTCGAGAAATAAAAAATTACGCAAATTCATATTCCATTATAGCGGCGACATCTATCTGGGCAACGATTCGGACGGTTATCCCATACGCATAAGCCTCCCCAGACTCGATCTGAGCGGCAACCCGAATATCGAAGAGGTGGTATGTCCGGCAACAGGGATAGGGTTGCTTAATGTTACCGGGTGTCGTAAACTTATGCATCTCAACTGCCGCGACAATGAACTCACATCGCTTGACCTTAGAACCAATAAGGAACTTAAGGAGTTGATTTGTTCGAGCAATCAGATTTCGTCTATCAACCTCAGCGGGAATGTCAAATTAACCGACCTGGATTGTGATGCCGGCGAGATCATATATCCCTCGACGTGGGTCAATATCGGCGGGGAGTGGCGCCCGGGGTTTTAAACAGTTAAATTTATCCGCACCCGGCTCAGGGATGTGGATTTTACGGAATGCGACCTGACGGGATCGGTTTTCGACCGGTGTGATCTTCGCGGAGCGCTATTCGATGCCACTGTTCTGGAGCGTTGCGACATGCGCGGCATATCCGGATACTCTATCGACCCGGCGCGCAACAGGCTGCGTAGAGCCCGGTTCTCACTCGACGGCGGGGGTCTGCTCGGCACTTATGGAATAGAGATAGAGTGATTGATCCCCCGAAGAATCTAGCGCAATAGGATATAGCGGTCAACGCTGACTCGCAGACGATGGCGATATTGCGACAGTTAATGAGAAATATTAATTAGAGATAACGTAAATTTCGTTAATCGGCTTAATAGGGTCATTAACCGTGAGTATAATATAGCCGGAGTCTATTTTAGTAAATGTATTGGAAGAATTTATAGAAATAGAATATTCTTTAGTCTCTCCAGGATATATTATATCCCCCGGTTTAATATTTATCATTATTTTATTTTGACAATCGATATCTCTAATTATTAAGGGTGCGTCACCCGTATTCGAAATGGTAATACTCTTATATTTTAAAGAATTAAGTCTAATAAAGAAATCACTTATTTTAATTTTAGGATGAGTTGTCTCGTTAAAATCATCTATAAATATAGCTTTTGTTTGCACTTTTACGTTGCTTGCTTTGCCATTTATTATCAACTGAAATTCATTATTAATAATCCCATAGTCTAAGCGAGGGAAATATTCAAAAACAATACTATCCACAATATTTGGCTTTAATAACTTGGGGACATATAGTTTTGGGTGTACTGATTTACAGTCTATCCTTTTCACATCAATAAGAATATCTTTATATGATACGTTAATAAGTTTTATGCTTTTGTATTTTTTCTGATTTTGATAAACATACCCCCAAAGTAATACATTTTGATCGGCTCTTACTGCATCACATATTTTAATTCGATATAGTTCCTCCACTGTTTTTTTATGAGGCAATATATTTCCCTTTATTGTAAATACCATCCTTTTGCCATTGTTTAATTTGACAATAATATGTTTATTTACTACCCCCGCCAATCCTATAGGATTAAATTGGACATTGATAAACCATTGCTCACGAGGTATTATAGGTTTTTCGGTATATGAAGTTGTTGTACAGCCACAACTTGAATGAACACCAGTGATCACAATAGGAGCCAGAGTATTGTTGACCATACTAAATACATGTTCTACATAGCCTTTATCTTCGGATATATCTCCAAAATCCCATTCATAGTGATCGCTCTGGGCAATAATCGTATTGTATGAAAAAGCAAAGATAAAGGATAAAAAAATACACCTATGCATTCCAATAATGTTCCTCATTTTTAAAAGCTATGCTTAAGACGTTTTGCTTTTTCGCAATAAGAGTATAAGAAAAAGCAAAATGTATTGTTCATGCCCCGAAAATTAAAGATGCATATCTTGTAACATTTTCTCCATCCGGAGAGTGCACGGTTATTGTACATTCATCTAATACACCGGTATAAGCCCCCGGAACTTGTAGAGTACATCGTTGGCTAAACACTCCATCAGGAAAATTAGATGTCTGAGTATTGGCATAGCCATCGGTTCCAATTATAGACATTGTTACTGAAGAACCAGGCTTAATACAAGAAATATCTGCGATTGCTTGATATGCGACTCCCGCACCTGGCGCAGATGGAGAAAGATGAAAGTCGTCAATACGAGTAGTCCCCCCCAGATCTAATGACATTGATTTTGAGGATAGATCTCCGGGAGCAGCTACTATAGGTGTACCTATTCTATCATAGGGCATTCCTAATTGATAAGGGACCAATTTATAGCTATCATAACTATAATCAATGAAATCGGCCAACCCACTCAGTAAATCACTGACAACTATTTGATGCAAACCACAAGCAATAGCTGTCGTCATCATAAATGCTTCACATGCAGCGTAAAATCCTGCGGCCACAGGAGTACCAAATAAAGCCGTAGAAAGCATTATTGCTCCCGAAATAGCTGTGCATATTGCAGATCCCTCGATAACTCCGTAACCAGTCAACATATCTGTTGCAGCACAAAATTTACCAAAATACTGATTAACGACATTAATCACTATTGGGAGGAACGGTGATGAATGTGGTTGGTTAGAAGCAGGTACTGTAACCAAATAAATACCATTCCCTAGAAATTTAGGAGTCAAATTAGCAATAAATTTATCCGACATATAATCGTACATTCTCACCCCGATTGTACCTGTACCTAACGAATTATCGTTTGGCATGTTACAGCGTGTAATGAACAATGTGCAGCTTTCATCCAGAGTTCCGGTCTGAGCATTCAATTGATACGAAAGCAAATGATTAGGAAGGTCTTCAAATTTTATTGTATTTAATTGTCTATCTCTATGATTTGAGGATTTATCCCCAATACTAGCAAGAGTGTTATTACTGGCTTGAGGATTAACAATCGTATGAATAGACCATTCTTCGGTAGGGTCAATCACTGTAATTGCGGCAGATCCATCGGTTAGCCAATCTAACATAAATTTAACTCCGTTAGGAGCATAAAAAACGGCAGGCTTCCCTTCCTCATTTAATAACATCACTGATGTTTCGCCAACTTCGTCTGTTATTTCCATCTTGTTGATAGACGTAGGATTCCCCTCTTCATCTTTTTCTCCGTGCAATACCATAGAAGTTCCAGATGGAGATTCTACAGTGGTAATCCTAGTATCTAAAGGATTATCAAAGATCGAAACTCGGTTGATAGTTGGTTCTTCTTTATCCGATTTCTTACAAGATAAGAAAAATGAAAAAAAGATGGTTATGAGGCCACACATTACACTTAATAGAAATAATTTCGTTTTCATATAATCGATGTTTTACTTGTATTTTACAATATATATTATAACCAACACTACATTCGCATTTTTATACGTAACTGCCTTATAAACATTATAACAACGTAGCCATATAGTACGGTGAACTCAAAATATTTTCTTAAAAAGCCAGGAGCTTTTACTTGGTAAAGATATTATCTTAAATATGTAAATGCAATATTAAAAGAGTCAAAAAAAATGACATAATTTAAAGTATTATAGAGACTTAATTTTTTCCGCACCCGGCTCAGGGATGTGGATTTTACGGAATGCGACCTGACGGGATCGGTTTTCGACCGGTGTGATCTTCGCGGAGCGCTATTCGATGCCACTGTTCTGGAGCGTTGCTACATGCGCGGCACATCCGGATACTCTATCGACCCGGCGCGCAACAGGCTGCGTAGAGCCCGGTTTTCACTCGACGGCGGGGGTCTGCTCGGCACTTATGGAATAGAGATAGAGGGTCGATCCCCGAAAAATCACATTCCGGGAGCCGTCCTGTTTACATCAGGCAGGGTGGGGGTAAGCCTTAAAACACTTCGCGCAGAATACGCAGCGACTCCACGTTTTGCAGCGTATTGAGGTGGTAGCCGAAATAGGTCAGGATGCCATTCATGAAATCGGAACGCATATTCCGTGAGTAAGGCAAGCGATGTAATTCTTCGGGAGGACAACACGCCAGATCGTTAAGCATGCGGCTCGTTTCGCTCGAAAGAGATATCTTATGGTCGGGGCGCAACGGGGTAAAGAGACCTTCGCTGATGTCGAACCAGGCCCCGTCGCGATACTCATTCCCCGGGTAAAAACCAAGGTAATAGCTCAATTTTACAAGGAACCACAAGTGGAAATTGGCAACCCCTTCATCCATGACATCCAGGGCCTCTACCGACCGGCAAACGAATCCAAACAACGGACTGTCGGGTTCCGTCTCGCGCACAAGACGGTATAGTACCTCGGCCATGAAAAGCGCAATGGTGCTTTTGCGCGGATCGAACGGAATAGACCCCAGAGGCTTCAGGGCACGGGTATCTTTCATCCGGTGAAGCTCGCCGTGAGTTGGCACTATGCCTTCGAATTCGATCAGGAACATGGGCTGCAACAGTGCCGCACGGTTGCCCTTGCCTTTCGACGAACGGACTCCCTGCACCATATACGACTGACGGCCCGCTACGTCGGTAAGTATCCATACCACCATCGAACTGTCGCCGTATTTGATGGAGTGAAGCACCACTCCCTGTGCCTTATAATTTTTCAAGCCTGTATGTAATGTGTAGAACAGCGGACGCCCCGCCGCGATTATCTCATGAAACGGTAGTAGACTCCTAAAGGAAGCGTCTTCCCGTAGCGATCCGGGATATAAAGTTCGCCGAATTGTTCGTCGCCGCAGTTGCCGAACGTGCAATTAACCGCCGTCTTCGCAAGCAATGCCGACAACCCCATAGAATAGAGATTCAGCACCAAAAAACTGTTTTGCGGGGACAATAACTGCGAGCACTCACTCAGCATATCGGCGAGATGTTGCTCCAATACCCACTTTTCTCCGTCGGGTCCGCGACCATAAGCCGGAGGATCGAGTATGATCCCGTCGTAACTGTTCCCCCGGCGTGCTTCGCGCCGCACGAACTTCATCGCATCGTCAACTATCCACCGTGCCGAGCCAAGTCCGCTCGCCTCGACGTTTTCACGCGCCCAGCTGACGACCTGCTTCACCGAGTCTACGTGTGTAACTTCGGCGCTGGCAGCCCTCGCCGCAAGCGTTGCGCCGCCGGTGTAGGCAAAAAGATTCAATACCCGGACCGGCGCGCCACCGTTATCGGATGCAATATCTTTCGTGCGGTCGAATATATAGTCCCAATTCTCGGCCTGTTCGGGGAAAACTCCCACATGTTTAAACGATGTCAGACCCAGCCTTAGCCTCAGATCTCTGCCACGGCAGTGGTAACCTACGGTCCATTGCTGCGGCATTTGCGGTGAGAGCGTCCACTCTCCGCGCTCATCGCTGCCGCCCTCCTTACGGAACGAAGCATTGGCAAGAGAATGCCACTCATTACCGGTAAGATGTTTCGCCCAGATGGCCTGAGGTTCGGGACGGCGTACAACCCATCGACCGTAACGCTCAAGTTTCTCGAAACCGCCGCAATCGATCAGTTCATAATCCTTCCACCCCGAAGGCGATATTGCGTCGAGACCTTTCATCCCAATACTGCGGCCGTGCGGCTATTTGAAATATTTATGCTGAAAAATGAGCATGTAAATCACGCCGCACGTGATGTAGCTGTCGGCGACATTGAAAACGGGGCTGAAAAACGTAAAGTGCTCGCCTCCCACCCACGGCATCCACGAAGGCCACACGGCACTGAATAACGGGAAATGGAACATATCGACAACCTTGCCGTGCAGGAAACCGGCATAGCCTCCTCCTTCGGGAAACAGCGTTGCAACGTTGGTATAGGTAGACTCCGAAAAAATAAGGCCGTAAAACGCGCTGTCTATCATATTCCCCACGGCACCGGCCATGATAAACACAAAGCCGGCAACGACACCTTTTGGCGCTTCCTTTTTGACCAGATGAGCTATATACCATCCCAACGCGCCGATAGCTACCACACGGAACAGGCTCAGGGCCAGCTTGCCGTACTCCCCGCCAAGTTGAAATCCAAAAGCCGCTCCGGGGTTTTCGATGAAATGGATGAAAAACCAGTTGGGAAAGACCGTATAGCTCTGATCGAGGGTCATCGTGGTTTTTATCCAGAACTTAACCGCCTGATCTGCAATTAGAAGAAGAGCGATCAATAATATTATGTTCCTTTTCGACATTATACAGGTCTTAAAAATTTACGATGCGCAAATATACGACAAATTTGGGAACTGTTTAGACTCTTACTACATTTGCATTATATTAAAACCATGCCATGAAACTTAAACTCGACCCCTCTCTTTCCAAACCGCTGCACATGCAGGCCGAAGAGATATTACGCCGGCTGATCGCAGAGGAAGATTATCGCAAAGGCAAACTCCTGCCGAGCGAAGTGGAGCTATCGCAGCAAATGAATATATCGCGCAATACGCTGCGTCAGGCGATCAACAAACTGGTCTTCGAGGGATTACTGATACGTAAGAAAGGATTCGGCACCGTCGTGGCCCCCGAGGGGATGTTGAGTAGCGGCAGTAATTGGATGAGTTTCTCGCAAGAGATGGCCTCACAGGGGATCAAAGCCAAAAATTTTGAATTCCATATAAGTTTCCGCAAAGCTCCCGAAGAGGTGGCCGGTTTCTTTGGAATCGATGCGGGCAACAAAATATTGTGTGTCGAACGGTTGCGCGGGCGGGAGGATCTGCCGTTCGTCTATTTTATATCGTGGTTCAACCCTTCTATCGGCATGACCGGCGAGGAGGATATGACACATCCGCTTTATGAAATGCTCCTCAAAAAATATGGGGTAAAGGTCAAGACCTCCCGTGAGATGATATCCGCCCGTGGAGCGGACGATTTCATGGCAGAAAAACTGGGTATCGCCCAGGGCGATCCGGTGTTGGTACGTAAACGATTCGTTCTCGATGTCAAGGACTATCCCGTGGAGTACAATACAGGATATTACCGGGCTGACAGTTTCACCTACTCTATCGAATTCACCAACTGAGACCTACTGTAGCGTAGTCGAGAGATGGATCGCGAAGAGACCATAACGGCATTGGTTCGCCTGGGGGCGAAACTCGATAACTTCGGGTGGGACGACGAATCGCGCATGGTTATCGAAAAAGCGACAGAGGTGAACGGATGGTTTTCGGAACGGGAGATACGTTTTGCCGTGGAAGCCATACGAACCCGCATGCTCGACCGTCTTAAGCTCGAACAGTGGCTCGACGGGTATGGTGCCATGGCGGCCGGTCAGAAAAAAGTATTGGTCATAATGGCGGGAAATATCCCGCTGGTCGGTTTTTTCGACCTGCTGTGCGTAGTGGCCTCAGGGCACAAAGCCCTGGTCAAACCCTCATCGAAGGACCTGGCACTGACAAAGTATATCATGAAGGTGATGGCCCCCGACATTCCCGGCATCGTATTGTACGATGGCAGCGAAATGCCTGATGCGGTTATTGCCACAGGCAGCGACAATACTAACCGTTACTTCCGCTCCCGTTACAGGGATATGCCGGCATTGTTAAGGGGTAGCCGTTCTTCGTTCGCCGTGCTTTCGGGCGATGAGTCTGATGAGATGCTTGCGGCTTTGGCCGACGATATATTCCTTTATTCGGGGCTCGGGTGCCGTAGCGTATCGCTGCTGTGGCTGCCCGGAGGTTACCACGTCGAGCGCCTCGCCGGTATGTTGAGCAGGCACGGTACTCCGGGGGCTAAATATATGAATAACTATCGCCAACAGCGTGCCCTGGCGGTGATGGGGGGCGAAAAATTTATCGACGGGCATTTTTTCATATTATGCCGCGATGGATCGTTCTCTCACGCCGTTTCACGAATCCACTACCGGTTCTACCGCGATCTGAGCGAGATAGATGGATTTATCGCTGCAAACGAAGCGTCAACACAATGTATTGTTTCAGGGAATTACGCCCATCAACTGAGTATACCTCCCGGGACAGCCCAGATGCCGGCACTGACAGAGTATCCCGACGGGGTGGACGTTATGGAATTTTTAGCGAAAATATGATTGCAAACAGGAAATTACTACCTTTGTATAAAGTAATAACCTAACCTGCCAGGTTTATGTCAATGATTTTCCAATTCAGAATGCTCAGCGATGAGAACGACAATTTTGTACGCGGATACGAGGTGCTTTACGATATGAATCTTGCAGATCTGCATAAATTCATATCCGGGGATCTCGGATACGACCCGGACCAGATGACTTCGTTCTTCACATCTAACAAACAGTGGGAGAAACTAAGCGAGTACACGCTGCTGGAGATGGGATTCGACGGGAATATGGCTGGCGGAGTTCCGCGGGCAATGTCTGATGTCGCGGTGGGGCAGATCATCCATAAGAAATTCGATCGCCTGATATATCTTTTCGACCAGATAGGCGACCGTGCGCTGTTCCTTGAACTGGTAGGGGCCGTAAAGCAGGAAGACGGCGGACAATACCCCAAGGTGGTTTTGTCGGAAGGAGCTGCTCCGGGGCAGTTCGGACCGGAGGAAGATTCCGGCGGTGGCTCTATTTTCGACGATGCGATGAGCGACTTTAACGGTTTCGAAGGAGACGATTCATACGAGGACGAATTTTAGAAACTGCCGGGAATGCTGCGTGTATAGTGAGGCGTTGCTCCGGGTTTAGAGTCTGTTTAAAGTGGTTAAATCATTGATAGTAGTTCTCGGGCCTACCGGCTCGGGAAAAACTGCACTCGGAGTGGATATTGCCGTGCGCTTTGGCGCTCCGGTGTTATCGGCCGATTCCAGGCAGGTTTATCGTGGCATGGCAATCGGTACGGCACAGCCCGACGCTGCACAATTGGCTGCGGCAAAACACTACTTCATAGCATCGCACGATGTTACAGACGATTTCTCATGTGCCGCTTATGAAAGAGAAGCCCTGGAGCTGCTTAATAGACTATTTTCCAGTCATAACGTCGTTGTTGCCGTCGGAGGATCGGGATTATATATCGATGCTTTGTGTCAGGGGATGGATCCTCTGCCGGATGCCGACCCGCGACTGCGGGCGGAACTCATGGTGCGCCTCGATTCGCAGGGACTGGAAAGTTTGTCGAAGCAACTCGGAGAACTCGATCCCGGATTTTATGCTACTGTAGACCGCAGCAACCCACGCAGGGTGCTACGGGCATTGGAAATTTGCCTGCAAACTGGCCGTCCTTACTCGGAGTTACGTAGCGGAAAGGCGAATACACGCGATTTCGAAACACTTAAAATAGGCGTTATGTGGCCACGCGAGGTCCTGTATGAACGTATAGACCGGCGTGTCGACGAGATGGTCGCATCAGGATTGGAGCATGAAGTTAGAAGGCTGTCTGATTACCGGGAGGTGAATGCGCTGCAGACTGTGGGCTACAGGGAGATGTTCGACTATATCGATGGCCGGATAGATCTCGAAGAGGCGGTAAGATTAATCAAACGTAATTCGCGCCGCTATGCCAAACGTCAAATGACATGGTTCCGCCGCGACGGGTCGATCCATTGGATCGCGCCGGGCGATGAAGGGGCTGCGGAAAAGCTGGTGGAAAATTTTGTAAAGAGACAAAAATAGTCTACTTTTGTCGGCCTGCGAGATATGTGCGAATGGTTCGCGATTAAATTTTCATAGCGAAGGCGCGGTCCGGAGAGAGGTATTTGGCTAACCTTTGTAAAGCAGTTTGAGGTTTACATATTTGCTCGGATGGTGGAATAGGTAGACACGCAGGACTTAAAATCCTGTGGCCAGTGATGGCCGTGCGGGTTCGATTCCCGCTCCGAGTACGAAATAACCCGCTGCATTGCAGCGGGTTATTTCTGTTTACAGCCCCTCGTACCTGATAGTTTCACCCCCACGCTATTGCATATAAAGCGTACTTTTCTTATGTTTGTGCAGTGTTTTTTCAAACATTTGATCCATTTTTTTCAAACACTGCATAATATGAAAATCAAAGTTGAGCTATTCGGCAGGATCAAGGTCAATGGAGAACAACCCATTAAAATACGGCTATATCATAAAGGAAGGAATGCATACATTGATACTGCTTATTCTGTTCGACCAGAATATTTCGACGTTAAAACTGGCATAATAATTAACCATCCAGATAATGATTTCATGGTCGAGGCCAATGCAGCATTGGCTGGAATAGTAGCCAAATATAGCAAAGCTATAAAATTATTGGAAGATTATGCCGACACAATGGAGATAACCAAGTTCAAAGCTCTTGTGTTACAAACAGGTGAATCAAACAAAATAGCTTATATAGATGGTGTGGATTTTTATGAGAGTGCAGTAAAGATTATAACAACTCTTCAGCTTGACGGACAGGAAGGCCATGCGGCAAATATTTCGACTACCATTTCTATTTTACAAAAATATCACGGTCTTGACAGGACGCTCCCGTTTGAAATTATTGATATTGATTTTCTCAAGTCATTTCGGAGATGGTATGTTCCCAAGCATGGCAAGATCGTTACCTTTAATAAACACTTACGCAATATTAAATTGATATTCAACGAATCACGGCGTAAAAAAATTATAAGCAGGGATATTTACCCATTCGACGACTTCGCTATTCCTACCGGTTATGACGCCGAGATACGCTGCGTGGATGCTAAAACAATCTACATGATTAGCCAGACCGAGGGCTTGGGTCGGGATGTTTTTATGCTCTCGTTCTACCTTTGCGGGATGAACCTGAAAGATATTGTAAACTTACCCTATTCCTCTTCCGGGCAAATCGATACCAAGCGTATCAAAACCATACGCAGCGCCAATCCGGTCCGGTTACGCCTTAAATTACACCCCAATGTCCAGGATATCATTAACCGATACCAGGACCCCGAAAGAAAAAAACTGGTAAAATTCCCCATGTCCAACTACCGTGTCCTGAATAAATCAGTAAACGACCAACTCAAAAAGATTGCCACTGAATTAGGCATAGATACCGGCTTGTCATATACCTACGCCCGCCACTCTTTTGCGACGATTGCCGGCAGCCTTAAGATTCCTGATAATGTGATTGACAAGGCGTTGATGCACTCCGGCAAGGGCATGATCGAAAAATACCGGCAGTTCGACTACTCGATAGTCGACGACGCCCTCAACAAGGTGGTTAAGGAGGTATTCAAACACGACAAATCTGCGAAGGCAAAGCCGTCCGCCACAAAGCAGCAGTCTTCGGCAACTGACAAAAAAACATCCCCGAAAAGCGCCAAAGGCTCTTCGGGGAGAAAATCGTGATCCGTCTGCCGGCAGACCGTCAATCTGCCTCCAGTGTGGCCGCACACTCCGGGCAATAGTGCGTGGCACCGTGGTCGGCCCAACCGTAGGCTTCACAGGTGTCGGCAACCTCGTCCGCTTGCCCTACAATGGACCCGCCTTCGTCATTTTCGAGATACAGCCCGCACCCGTCACACCGGATCAGAAACCCTTTGAATTCTTCTTGCATAGCTTGGTCGGTTTTAGATTATTGCAGGGCTGGGCCCCGTATCGTTTTTGGTAAGGCTTGTAAAGATAGCCAAAAATTCCTTCTGGGTCTGCTCTATGCTTTTGATCTTGAACGGGAAGTCGGCATCGCCCAACATCAGGCACTCCCACTCCCACTGGAGCATCCAGCGGTCGATCTCATGTATGGCAGGCGCAAGCGGATAGTGAAAGCCGAATTTTTCGGCGATCAGTTCCATTAGCCGGTCCTCCAGCATTTTGTAATTTGTCAGGTGCGGTTTGATGGGGCGTGGAATATCGACCAGGTATGCCTCGCTTGCATCGTGCAGAAGTGCTGCCAGCTTCGCCTCCGGGCCATTGAGCATGGATGCGCAGTTGATGCTGTGCGAGGCTACCGAATAGAAGTCCGGCAAATGACCCGCAAATCGGCACTGGCGTGATAGCGCATGGGCTATATCCTCGATGCATATCATCTCCAGCGTAGGTTCAAAGATATTCATATAAAGACCCGTCACTGTTCTGATGCTATCGGTGGTATACAGATTCTCATTTTTCATGACTTATCATTTTTGGTATTTCTAATTTTTTCTCCTAACCATACTCCGATCACCACGGGAACAATAACCGGAGAAAAGAGTAGCAGCAGGTAGTCCTGCCATGTCCATTTCTCTCCATCGTCGAGCCCGGACAGGAAACCATAGCAAAAGATGAGGTATAGATATAGCGCAATCATTGTTGTTGCTCCTTGATTATCGCCATATTGGTTTTTGTGTTCAGGATTGCCAGTCGCTTTTTGCCTTCGTATGTTACCTCGGTGAATAACTGGTCGACTATTGCCGCGGCAACCGGGATAGAGTCGCCGGATCGATGATAGCCTTCGTATATATCTGTGTAAATTCCGGCCATATCTTTGAACCAGCAATATCCGGCGTCATTAGGTCTCCAGAGCGTGATATATGGCTCTGACCTCTCAGTGTACTTAAGACTTATGATATAGTATTTCATTGCTCTGCCTTCTTAGTCGAATAACTTACCATCACATCTCGTTCGTACTCGAATGTCTTTTCGCAAGTAGGACACTCTCTGGTATCGCGGTCATATTTCAGCTCCCAGCTATCTGTGTTCACCCACCCGCAATAGGGACAAACGACATTCATTGTGTCAATGTGCTCAATCATGTTATTCATTTTTAAACATATTATAATCTCGTTGTACGCAGTTGGCGGGGAGTGTGGCCCGTTCGATACCGGCCTGTTTCAGTATGCTATCCTTGAAATATACTTTGCGGCCATAAGCATAACAGGCCATTGTCTGTGTGAGAGACAGGAAGCCATGAAGATCATCTTTATCGTACTTGCGTCCTGACAGCAAGCCTATCTTGTACAGGTCGCAGAAACCCAATGTCGCAAGCACCATGTCATAGCTGACCTGAAGATCGATCACCGGCTCTATGCTGGCGAAGGTCCTGAAACCAGCATCGTGCAATTTCCGCATTGCCTCGATCCGCTCGGCATTGGTCGAAGCTCCAGGCTCCAGTTCATCGTGGCCTGTAAGAGTGAAGCCGAAAGCGACCATCTTTCTCCACTCAGCACCCAAAGGCTTAATGCGCTTCTGAAAAATATCGAAGTCCAAAAAATCGGCCCGTTTCGTTAAAATTTTCACGGGAACTTGGTTTATAAGACACTCTACGACAGCATAAAGAGTCATTGCTATTGTGTCCCGAAGCATAGGATCGGTTGTAAAAGAGAGGAAAATGCCATGTTCCCGAAGTTCTGGAAGATTGTGCATCAACTCCTTTTCAAACAGTTCCAGTGCGTGATCCTCGTCCCGGAAGCACTTTTTCAGCGTTGGTTGGTCACCTCCCATCGTCCGGGCCAGCAGGCCCTTCTTACAGTAGCAATAGGTGCATCCGTTCGAGCAGCCGTTATAGAAGTTACATGCCCAATAGCTATACTCCCCGGCCTTGCCGGAGGGGTTATAGATTGCTTTGCCTTTGAATGACATATCGTCCATTATTTTTCAGGGTTGAAGAATGTACAGGCTTTTCGATTTTTAGATATTTTCATTCGTTCATCTTCATATTCGAACCCGTCATTTTTCCCGCCGCGGATTTTCATACAGGAGTAAACGACAACCCCGCCCCGCATTCCCATGCAACAATGGGCGCATTTACTACAGATTTTCGTTTCCATTATTACTCCGATTTTTTACACAGTTCTTCGTATTGGGAGGCGGTTATCTCTTCACAGTCGGCTGGGACCTCCACTCGCCATCCCGCGTTCACGGCAAAGCCGAAGTAGGTGTCGTTTTCCATCGTGTAGCCGACGTGATTGAATGCCTGGTGGTGGCCGACGATTTTGTCGATATCGTAGCGCGTTGCCCGCGGGACCGCCCTAAACTCTTCATATATGGCCTTGCCTTTCTTATGGCCCCGGCGCGGCGAATAAGCGTTGTACGCAATGCTCTTGTCGGGTTTCCACATCTGCATATCGACCTCGGTCCCGGTGGGAAATGTGACACCCGAAATATCCCCGTAGATATATTCGTTAGAGGCATAAGTGTTTTCCCACCCGTACTTTTCCCGCAATCTCTCTTTGGCGGCGTTGGCTTCGACGCCTTTGTCCTGGATCGCCTGCAACTTCTGGCCGGTGGCCGAAGTGCGTAATGTCCTGTAATACTTTTCCATCTGCTATTTTGTTATTAGTTGGTAATCATATACCCACATCCACGGGTTGGAGGCCCAGGTTCCTTTGCCGTTGATTTTGTCGATAAGGGTGGCATAGGCTTATTGTTCGGTGTACCATCCTACTTTATCTACTCCATTCATAAACAGGTTGCCGTCAAGCACGGGTTTTATCCCCTCTTTGATGCAATCTTCCTCGCTTATATCCTGCAACCTCTCGGCGCGGACGGCAGTAATGCGGATGAAGTAGCGGGCGGCCCATGTTGGCATAAACAGTTTATTCGCATAGCCGGACTTCGACCGCTCATGTGGCCGGGGATGTATTCTTTGCATACTACAAACCCATTGAAAGGCTGTTGATCGCAAGCCCCAAGCAAGAGCATGGCCGCAATGATGAAAATCTTTTTCATGGCTACGAATTTTTAATCACGATGAAGAACTCGGCATTGGAACACCGTTCTTTGTCTTCGTAGTAAATTGAAATGAGGTTTTCTCCGAGGAAACTCATCAGCCATTCGACCTCGGCCTTTCCGAGAGATTTCATTCTGCCAGGCGTGAAGCCGCGAAGAATAAAATTGCCTGTTTGCTCATCTTCAGTTATGGACGCAGGGGTGGAAGAAATGTAGAGAAGAAACTGCTCTGCTTTCCAGATGTAGTCGGGGTACTTGGGTTTGATGGTTGGCTCAACGTCATCTTCGCCCTGCGTATAACAGCCAGGACAGTAGTGTTTGTTCCCGACCTCGATCCACTCATCATCCATTGCTTGCTCAACGGCGGATGATTCATCCCAATGGTATGATCGGTCTTCAGTATCGTTATAGATGCTGTGGCAACGGTTGCACTTTACTCCGTAAAAAATGTGGTCTATTATCATATCTGTCTGTTTTTAGTGTTACTCATTTTCATAATCTTCTGCCGTTTTCCGGCCATAAACAATGGCATACGGAATTTTCATCAGTTCCGAGTCGACGGCAGTCGCAGCATCCATCGCGTTAATTGTTTCGCCTAAATCCTCCATAACCGCTTGCAGTTTCCTGACACAACCTGCGAGCAGCTCCTGCCGCCCCTCAACCCTCTTTTGGGTAAATTCATCAAGATTCGGAATGTACTTTAATTCATCATTGCACGACTGAATGATATAGGCATTGTACTCTATGGCAAAGAGTGCCAACTTGATTTTTTCGTATTCGTTCATATCTGTTTAGTGTTGTGCGTTGATGATCGCTAAGTTGGTTTCTGTATTGAGTATGGCAAGCTGCTTCTTACCCTCATAGGTTACTTCGGTAAATAGCTGCTCGGCTATCTCGGTAGTGATCGGCACAGAGTCATCGGAATTGTGATAGCCGTCCTCGACCTCTGAATATGCCCCTGCCATATCCTTGAACCAGTAGTACCCGGCATTGTTCGGTCGCCAGAGGGTTATGTATGGCTCTGACTTTCTCGTGTTCTTGATGCTTACGATGTAGTAATTCATAGTTTTATGATTTGATGTTTTTCTTCTCGATAATCTCTCCGAGTTTGATGATAAAAACCTCATATTCCGGCGCGCCCCAAGCGGCATTACCTATGCCTGTTTCTATCCCTTTGCACTCAATAAGTATCGTCGGAGCATCCGTTGCGTAACCATTTCGGAACTCGACAGCGTCAAATGTTCGGGCTTCGCAGACATCGCACTTGTGGCACGGACAATCAAAGACAACCTTACATTTTTGTTCCCATAGGATTGATTGGCATTGCCCATAGTGTCCCGGCCTGTCAGTCCAGCACTCGTGCAATATCCTGTTCCAATGCTTTTTTATTTCTCGATACTCCTCTTTCTTCTCGCCGCACAGGATCATATCGAACCACTTGCGTTTGAGCGTTAGTTTCAGAATTTTCATAGTGCGTTTTGAGGATTTTAATTCTTCACTTTTTAATTTCTGAGGGTTTGTAATCCTCAGCCAGCCGATTGACGATGTTTTGTAAATCCGACAGGGTAATGGTTTTCTTGCCGATTGTCGTGAACGGCTCCCACTCGTCCATGATTAAAGCCAGCGTATTCAGGATAAGCACGTCGAATCTGCCCTCGTTGCGATCTATCCATTGTCGAAGGCTTTTAATGTTGTCAAATTCTCGTTCTTTCACTTCGTCAGTCTCGCCGATGATAGTGTATTGGACTTTAAATGACGTAGCCCGTTCGATATTCCGGCGTGGTTTAAACATTTTCCCCATAGCCTCTTTTTTCAATTGAACAACTCCTGCTGCACCTCCCCATTATGCCGGGCCCAGCGCTTGTGGGCCATGGGCGCGGATGTACCGGCCAGCGCGGAGGCTGTGGCCGCGCACAGGGCGCAGGCGATGGTGACTTCGACGGCGTTGCCGATGTATTTCTTTTTCTGGGTTTCGGTGCCCTTCATTTTATAGTCCTCCGGGAAGCCCATTATGCGGAGCATCTCCGGGATCAGCAGCATGCGCATCTTTATGTCGACGATGCCGAATGCGGCCATCAATATCTTCAGCTCCCGCAGGTCGTCGTAATCGTCTTCGTAGATTTCGTAAACCAGCATCCCGTCGCGGTACTTGATGAACGGGGGCAGTTTGCCTCCGGTTTCGGCGGTCACGATGCGCGGCGGCGCTTTGTCCATCCAGGCGATCAGCGTGAAGCACGGATTGTCGATATTACCGCCCTCGCTCGAATACTGGGGGTTTAGCAGGTACTGGTGCTTACGGCTGGCGAGCAGCGTCCCTGCCGGGGCGTCGAGGCTCCATCCCACATTGTCGAACGAAGTGGGCATGATCCACGGCGTGATCAGGCTGAACTTATCTTTTCCGGTTAGCGAGCCGCATGGCCCTTCGACCGACACCGCCGTTTGTATCGGCTCCACCGAATTGTAGCGTGACAGGAAGCATGCCTTTGCGATCCCGAGGCGGCCCTGGGCGGTGACCACCGGGCACGGTTCGTCGAGCCCGGGCGGGACGTGTTTTCCGGTCTGGCCGTTCACGGAGTTGTACTTGATCATCCAGGCGTCCTTGCCTCCGGCCACGAACTTGATGCACCCGGCTTTGACCCGTCCGATGGTTTTCGGCGCAAGGGGCTTTTTGCGGCCGAATATCGACTCGCCCTCGTTATCCAGGTCAAGCATCGGGCGCACCGGCAAATGCTTCTCCTTGCCGCCTTTCCCGTCCTTGCTGTGCGTAGTTTCCGGCCAGATGATCGGCAGCTCCGGGCGGGCGAACACCCCGAAGAACCGGCGGCGCGACGTGCGGGCCCCGAAGTCGGCGGCATTCAGCAGCCGGTGCTCGAAATGGTACCCGTATGCGGTCATCTCAGCCAGCCACTCCCGGTAATAGGTCCCCTTGAATTTGGGATCGGGAACCCACGTAGGCAGAAGGTTCGTGACCTTCTTTTTGCCCTTGCATTCGGTCTTTTTGGTCAGGGGGCAATATTCGGCGCCGGTCTTCTTGTCGCGGGCAACCTTTACGATCAGCGGGCCCCAGGTCATGAACTCCTTTACGTTCTCGATCTGGATATATTCCGGGCTCAGGGCCTCCACGTAGCGCGGCAGGTGGTTGGCCAACGTCCGGCTGTCGGCATCCCGCGACTGGCCGCCTTTCGCTATCGAGAAGTTGGTACATTCCAGTGAGGCCCACAGCACCACCTTCGCGTTGGGGTAAAGCAGCCGCATCGCCATGACGTGGGCGGCAAGCTCCGTGAGGTCGAGCGTGCGGATATCCTCGGTGAAGTGCCGCGCATCGGGGTGGTTGGCCGCATGCGAAGCGATGGCATTGGCGTCGTGGTTCACGCAGGCGATCACCTTCGCTATTTTCTTGCCGCCTATACGCGCCTGCTCCACGCCCGTCGACGTCCCGCCCATCCCGCAAAACAGGTCGACGTAAAGCAAAAGAATATTATAGTCGGGGGTCATTTGAATAATCATGTTTATGAAAACAATAATGGAATATCTGCTAACTGTGTAGCATTCTGGCAATTTTTTACGGCTATATTGTAATATGATTCCTTCAACTCAATACCGATGCCTTTACGTCCCATTAAAAGGGACTGATATACCTCTGATCCTATGCCCATAAAAGGAGTTAATACTACGTCGCCCTTATTTGTATAAAGAGTGATTAGTCGAGATATGGTGTCAAGTTGTAGTGGACATATGTGTTTCTCATCTTTATCATCCCGGCTACCTTTCAAATTCAGAGTATTGGAATAGTTTATATCATCCCACACAGGTGATGCGTATTTTTGCCATGTATTGACTGAAATATCACAATGTACTGGATTATTGCGCTCCCCATCTTTGCGAAATACCAATATATAATCTGGTAATCCAACCCGACTCATTGTAGAGTCCTTTTTGACCTGCTTATGAAGTAATCCGAGGGCTTTTGTTCGCTGCATCTCAATTACTGGATCTTTCCATATAGTCACACGGGAATGGTAGATGAATCCTTCGTTTTCGAAACATTCACGAATCATATTCGAAAAATCTCGCAACCCTATATATCCCTCCTTGCCTTTCTGTATTGGCAAATCCATACAGTGAACAGCGATATTCCGTCCTTGCATCGTTACACGATAGAGTTCTCTGGCGGTGAAACTAAATCCGGTCATAAACTCCCGATAATCTTTACAATTACCCATGTCCGCAATATCATTGGAATATGTATATAAATCAGCAAATGGTGGGCTGAATATCGAAAAACCGATACTTTCAGAAGGTAATAGTGGCAGAACTTCATTGCAATCTGCATGGTAGATCGAATAATTATCTGATATAAACTGATTTTTTATCATGGCTTAGAAAGTTTGGTAATTGAAATTTAATTCTAGAGTCCGATTTAGTTTGTTTTTGATATTCCAACCCCATAGCTTGGATCATCGAACAGCGCATTTGAATATCTTGATCCTGCTTACTTTTTATAGATGCTTGAACATTCTGCATAGTGTCCGTGGTAATCATGTATATGTTCACGGCATTTTGTTGCCCAAATCTGTATGATCGGCGTATTGACTGATATAAGGCTTCAAAGCTAAAGTCAAGCGAAGCAAATACTTGGTTGTGACAATTTTGATAATTCATTCCATATTGTGCAATCTTTTGTTTAGTGATCAGCACCCGAAATTCACCACGCCCAAACCCCAACAGTTTTGCCTTTTTAACTTTGGCCGGTTCGCTACCACGCACTTCGACAGCATCACGGATAAGACTTCTAAGGATGTCAGCTTCTTCATCCTGCTTGATCCACATAATAAAATTTTCATTGGACCCATTGACGATCTGAGCCGCCAGTTCCATTCGCTGTAACTTAGTATTCCGTAACTCAGCATTAAAATTAGTAGCATTAACCGCGATATCATTAAACAGCATCCCATTATTTCTCTTTTCGGTGGAGATCTGTCGCTCTATAATGTTTAGTGGAGGCAACTCATATCCTTCATCGGTAAAGCCAATATCTGAAGGGCTGGAGATCATAATAGCCCAACTACTAACCCATGACCAAAATGTACTGATGGCATGCCCCTTAAGCCTCCAGGCAGATGTATTTCCACCATCATGCACAAAATACATTGAAAGCATTTCGTTACGCGTCATAATGCCTAGAAATTCTGCATGATTGCCAAGTTCCATCGGATCATTAGGTGATGGAGTCGCTGAACATGCCAGCTTGTAGGGGGTGTATCGAAACTTATTGATAATCAAATTTTTGGTAGCGCCCTCGAAATTCTTTAATATTGAACTTTCATCAAGCACTATTCCTGCGAACACCGATGTATCAATATTGTGTAGTTGTTCGTAGTTGGTAATATATATTCCAGGATAAGAATATTTCTCATAATCATCATAATCACGTACCTCTATGCCGAATTTATGGCCTTCGCCGATTGTTTGATCTGACACGGCGAATGGAGCAAGTATTAATACACTTAAATTCGTATGACGATATACAACTTGAGCCCAAGTTAGCTGCTGGAGAGTTTTGCCCAATCCGCAATCTTCAAACAAGCAAAACCGACCATTTGCCAGCGCCTTTGTAACGCAATGTATTTGGAAATCAAATAATGCTTCGGGCAGCTCATTGGGGCTAACAGCTATTCCCGAGAGAATGTTGCTTTTTGCTTTATCTGCAATGTAATCACTGTACGATGGATATTTCATCGTTTCATCTGTTTTCATCGTTTCATCTGTTTTAATTCCTCCGCCGTTTCCGGAAGCCGTTTCTTCAGGCCCTGGACAATAAGGGCCCGGTCCTGGTAGTTGTACGTGCGGTTGTTGTCGAGTTGAGCCTTAAGGTGTTGGTCCGCGGCCAACTGTGCAGCTCCCTGTTGCCGGCGCCGGGCGCGTTTTTCTTTGAGGGGGATGTCCAGCCCTTCGAAGCAGGCGATGGTGGCTATGGCACTCTCGTTTTTCAGCCCTCCCTTATTGCATACTTGGATCAGTATCCGCTCGGCATCTTCGCGGTCGAGCCGCCGCATTATCCCCTCGCACTGGTGCAGCGTCAGGGGGCGCTTCATCTCCAGCAAACCCGGCAACCATGCAGCCACCCACTTCATCAACTCCTCGCCGGGAGTAGCCTCTCGCGCGGGCGCCCGCGCGTTATTGTCACTACTTGAAAAATACTGTGTGTGTTTATATTCTTCTAATCTTTCTTTACTACTTTCTTTATATATTATGTCCTGTTCGCTGTCCTGAAAGGTGTCCCGGCGGTGTCCTGCTTCCTGTCCTGTATTTTCTGCCACATCTTCATATGTGCCTGCTTTACAACACATAACATGATATGAGGGTGTCCCGTCGCCTGTCCCGTTTTTTGTCCGGGGGGTGTCTTGCAAGGTGTCCCGGTGGTGTCCCGCATCCTGTCCTGTAAGATTTCCACCACCTTTATAATAGCCTGCTTCGCAATACATTGCGGTTCCAAACAGTGTCCCGTCGTCTGTCCTGCCATTATTTTCATCGAATCCGTGCCCGAACGAGGCCTCGTAGGGGGGATTGTAGAGTTCGAAATTGAGAAGGGTGATGACAGTTTGCCGGGTTCCCTCGACGGTTCGAAGGGAGATAGTTTTCTCCTTGCAGAGCCTCTGTAGAAAAGAATCTACACGGTTCTTTCCCCAACCCCACCGCTCGCCCAGCATACGGAGCGAGATGTACTCCCCATCTATGCGCAGCAAGTCTCCGCGCCCGATCCGCACCACACGTCCGCATACGGTATCCTCCCCGGCAGCATAAGCGGCGCCGGCCAGCAGATCGAGCATAGCCTCAGCCTGGCTAAATACCCTCTTTTCGAGCCACAGCGGATGCCGGAAGAAGCTACGCCACAGGCGCAGGTAGCCGTATTGTTTATTAGTATTCCCCATGATGTGCCGTCTTTAGAGGTCCGTAATGTTTTCGGCACCGCCAGCGCCCGGGGACGATGATAGTTGTTCTCTCTTTTCCATGCCCTGGATTAGTTTGAGTGGGGAGAGCCGGAATCGAACCGACAGCTACACTGCAGATGGCGGCAGTGCGCGGGACCACCCGCTGTCTCCCTGTTGGGAGCGGCGGAATAGGCCGCCACCCCGTTGCCCGTCTACGGGCGTCTTTTCCGGACCTTCAGGGCGACCAATCCGGGCCGTTATGTCCGGCATCTTCTCTGCTTTGTGTCGTCGCCCCCAGGGTTCTACACCTGCCGTTATCAGTTCCGGCAGGTCGTCCGGCCGCCTAGCGGGTTTTGTTTACTTCTTCCAATCCTCTCCCAAGGCGCGGAGCACCCGGTCCAGGAATTCATCATAGTCCTTACTCAAGGCTTCGTAATCGCGGTTCAACTGGGCGCTCTCCCTGTTCAGCCGCGCGATCTCTTTACCGTCTTCCTCCACCACACTCTTGAATTTGGCCCGCAGGTCCACATAGGCGTTCATAACGAATATGAGGATGAAGAATAGGCCTACTGCCGATATGACCAATGCTACTATCATTGCAGTGCGGTCTTAAGGTTACCCAACGGGAGGCCCTGGCGCTGGCGGTGCCTGATCACACGCCTTATTCCTCTGCGTCCCTGCCGGATCGCCCGGCGGCGCTCTTTGGTAGAAAGAGTGCTGATATCGCAGACTTCGAATACAGGCTCCGGCTCACGGCCAACCTCGACGGTGCGGTGCATAAAAGTGATCCGGATATCCGATATCGACCTGATAAAGAAGTCAGGCCAGGACATGTAAATAGTGGCTAATCCCTTTTTCATATATTTTCGATTTTGGTTTTCTTTCTTTTGAGTGCCTGTTCCCGCTCGTGTAGTTCATGGGCATACATCAGTTCGCTTACGAGCACCTTCCATTTGCAGTTGCCGCCGGCGGTAATGGGATGGATGATATCCCGCGCCACCATGTTGTCGACCACACTGCGGGAGCCGAGTATCCGGATCGCCTCGGCCCGGCTCACAGTCTCTCCGCGGACGATCTGCGCCGCTTTTTTGGCAACGACGTAGAGCATCGAGTTCAGCTCCTCGACGGTCATGGTTATCGTTTTGCCGCTTCGCAGTAGAAACTCCATCGTTGCTCTCTTTATTCGTTCTTGCCGGAGATGGACGAAGCGACCTCGACGAAGAGGGTCCCTTCGAATTTTTGCAGTGCCGTCGCGCGGATCATCTTCGCTCGGGGGCTGTCTGTTTTGCCGTTCAGCGCCTTGTTCACTGTCCGCTCGCTAACCTTATGATATGAAGCGAGTTTGCCGACATTCCCGTAGGGGACAACAATTATTGCCATAGCCTTGTGTGGTTTTGTAATTTTCACTATATTTACAGCCGGACTCCGATTCATTTGCTTCGTAAGTTTCGGAATCACGAGGCAAATATACAAACTTGTTTGAATATTTCAAATTAAAATGAAAATAAATAGTGTATTTTATGAGAGGGTTTCGCAATTCTCTAATTATAAAGGCTATAATAGCATAAATGATTTTGCTAAAAATGGCCTTGGATATAATGCATCCGAAAAACTCAACCGACTTAAGGATGAAAAAAATAAACCTTCATTTGATATAATCGCAGATATTTCAAACAAATTTGAAGATATTGACCTGAATTGGTTGGTGACCGGCCGTGGCGAAATGTTGAAGCAGGCGGCTGTGAATACCGTCATTCAACCGGTACAGCAGCAAAAAGAAGAGCGGGATATACCCGTTTATGAGTTGCAGAAAGTGATAAATCTGGGGACGTTGCTAAAGGGGCAGTTGCCGCCGGCCAAACACCTCACTTTGCCGGACCTGCCAAAGTGTGATGGTGCGGTATATATGCGCGGCGACGAGATGATGCCGGAGCTCCACAGCGGCGATTTGGTGGTGTATAAGCAGGTCAATAATCTGCGGATGCATCTCGGGCACATGTGCCTGTTGGCACTCGACCTCGGCGGCGAAGAGACGATTATGATATGTTACGTGGAGCAGGCCGACGACAGGCAGCAGGTGAAACTGGTTTATTCCAATAAACGTTATCCGCCACGGGATGTGCCGTTCGACTCCATTTCTGCGGCGGCAGTAGTAAAAGCAAGTGTAAGATATAATACTGTTACATAAATACTTACCATATCAATATATAATAAGCAAGGGTGAAAAGTCGTTTAATTAAGCGAAAACCCTTATATAATATATTGATATGGACAGAATTAGTAGTTACAAGGTTGTTGAGAAGTTTATTCTTGGAACTGATCGTATTGTTGACAAGCAGGCGGTGCCGTTCTATGGTGACCTGGAGGCTGTAGCGGGAATAGCGTCGCTTTTCGTAGGGCCCGAGGAGGTGGCCGATCAAATGCAGTTGATCGCTATTCCCAAGTGCGACGGAGCGATAAAGGTGCGGGGAGACAGCATGACGCCGCTGGTGATGCCGGGCGACATCGTTTGTTACAAGGTGGTACCCAACCGCAGGGGCGGGTTGTTTTTCGGGAAGATGTACCTGGTGGCTTACGACCTCGACGGCGACGAGCACATTTCGGTGAAGTATGTTTACCAATCCGAACTCGAAGGGCACTACCGGCTCGAAAGCGAGAATCCGCGCCATGCGCCGCGCGACATTCCGGTCAGCAGCGTACGGCTCATGGGCATCGTCAAAGCCACGGTCAGATTCAGCACGATGGAATAGACTTTTCGGATTCGCTTAACTTCGACAACCGGCAAACAACAACATGTTGCCGGTTGTTTTTATATAATATGATCATGACAAATTATATCCCGACAGACACAAAAGAAGTTATTTATCTAAAAGGGGTTCCAATTACTATTACTTTATGCCTGCCGGAAATAGACAATGGGTTGGCTGCATTGGAATACGACCATTGGGTCAGTATGCCATATGCAGAGGGATTACCCATGCTACTATGCGAGACCGCAGATAGTATTGTGCCAAAGGGATACGACTCCCCGATGAAAGTCGATATCATGCCACTTCAAGTGGCTATGGCAATATTCGCAGTATGGCAAGAGAATGCCAGGCGAGCTGAAGTTCGTTCTGAAAAATACCAAGACAGGCTTAACCAGATGCTTGCATCCATATCCTCAACGGAACAACCTGACGATCCCCTGCCTGAATCAATTGCTACACCTCAAAATAAGACATGCAAACACTGTAACAAAAAGATAGTAGGGAATTTTAGCTATTGTACATATTGCGGTAAAGATTTTGAGATTGAGACAATGCCTGACAGGTCGGAATTGTCTCCTCACTACAAGCCGGACGTTAACAGGAATACCAAAGCGGAATCTAAGAATTCAACTCCACTGCCTTCGCCTATTGATTTAGAACCGCTTATTAGAAATAGCCTAGAAATTACTTCTATAGAACCGGATCCTTCCTCTTACATTGATTCCTCCAAATCGGTTAAGCGGCACGGACATTTAATAACGTTGCTGCTATTAACCTTGTGTTTGGGTATATCGTTTATAATAGCTAAACTCAAATCTCCGGGCTTGGTATTCGGTAGCTATTTTTGTGGACGCTGGATCGCAACATTTATAATTCCAATGGCTCTTCTTGGGTTAGCTCATGCAATATATCGCATATTGGGCATTAGAATTTCTTTCCGTAACACATTGTGGTTCCCTATTACTTGGCTAACGATATGGCTTGTCATAAGTATTGCCAGCCATTTACTGTTTAACAATTATCGTCTTAACCCGATATAGTTTCAATCGGTTCTGTCATAATCAATGTCAAGAAGGAAGATACTGCATCTACAATGAGGCATGTCAGTTGTCGCAGAATATCTATTTAAATGTCAGAAAATAGAGTGGCTTATATTATCAATTATTATAAATTAATCAATAGTTATAAAATTAAATATTATGAAACGCCTTCTTATCTTTGGGCTGCTGCTGGTCGGTTCGATCAGTTCGGCGCAGGCTCCGGCAAAGGTGTATATATGTACCGGCCAGTATGCAACTTCTTATCACAAGACCTCCGATTGCAAAGGATTGGGGAATTGTAAAGCGGATATTAAATCGATCACCATGCAGGAGGCACAAAGGCTGAACCGCAAGCCCTGTAGAATCTGTTACTAAACCCACACATGAGAGGCAGCACTATAAAGCAGAAGATCGTCGATAAGGGATTTCAGTTGAAAGATGTAGCGGACCGGCTCGGTATGTCGCCGCAGAACTTCCAACGGGTTGCTATCGATAACGACAATGTGAAAACGGAGACCCTTGAGCGCATCGCCACTGCCATAGGCGAAAGCGTCAGCTATTTTTATAATGAGGTCCCTATACTCAGCCTCGACGACTACGCTCGCATCCACAGCCTCGAAACCGAAAACAAATATCTCCGGGCCCTGCTCGAAGAAAAAGAACGCACTATACAAGTGCTATTATCCAGTAAACAGTAAAGGGCTACCGATCACTTCCTCAGCTCCACATACCGGGCGTAGGTAATTTTTGTATGCGGATTGGACGATACTACCTCCATCCGCACGGCCTTTGTGCCCCAGCGAAAGCATAGGAACCTCCGGGGAACCCGGTGCACAATGTGTGTCAGAGTGTCGCGGCTCTCGATGGTGCCCTTGAATATTCCATCATGGATCATCCCGTCGAACTTCAGGAAACGGTCGGCATAGGAAATGTGTTGCACCGAATCGGCCAAACTACTGCCGCCGGTATACACAACACTATCCCGCACTTGCGTTTTAATCTCGTAGCGGGTTTCCGTGGCTGTTTGTGAGGCCGATTGCAGGTGCTTGACTTTCAGCCCCAGCCGCTTTACATCCTCAGCCAGATCACCGCAATACTTTTCTAACTCTCGCTTTGTGAGCGTCAGTCGCTCGACGCTGGCCGCAGAAAGGCTATCGCGCGTCCGGTAGAACGTGATACCATCCAACAAAGCATGACGATCCCGCTCTAATCCGTCAGCTTTCGCTACCGCCTGGCGGCAACTCCTGACGCTGCCCAAAAGGGCCAGCGCCAGTACAGCTATGGTTATCAGAAATATCCGAGTCATATTCCGAGCACTTTTTTGGCACGGGCATATATTGTCTGGCGGTCGCGCTGGCCGTTGAGCCCGCCGTTGATCTTCCGGGTGATTTTCTCAAATTCGCCGCGGTCGGCCAATTCGTTCAACCCGTGCGTCTGCCACCACCAGGCGGCAGACTCTGCAGCGTGGCCCGGCACCTCTAATAGTCCCGGGTGGTTGACGCAATCTATCTCCAGCGCCCGCGCGACTATAGTGTAGTTTGTTCGGCCGGTCACCTGAATCAGCCCTCGCCCTTTGAACCTTACCCCGTCGCCAATACGGGTATTTCCGAGGTCTTTACGGCCCTCATACGCTTCCCCCGAGGCAAGTTCCCGGACATAGCGGAGCGAGCCGCTTTCGTGCCCGATTTGAGCAAGAAAGGCGGCAATCCGCAGCGGAGTATTGATCCCGTAAAGGCGCATAGCCTCGCCCAGCGCAGGCAGGAATTTTGACCGGTTCCCGGCGGTCGAGTGAGGCAGTATCTGCCTTAGCTTATCATCGGTTAGGATATACATTGGTCGTTGTCTTTATTTTTCTCTTCTTTCAGAAAATCACTCAGCCGCGGTATTTTTTTCACAAATTCGACAGCAAGGATGTAGTGCAGAAACTTTAAAAAACGGTTGTGCGGGAACAGTATAGTCAGGTTCTCAAGGTTGCTCACCGACTCCATCCATGTGGCCGTGAATACGGCTACATTCAAAAACTTCATAAAGAGGCTGAAATTATCGAGGCAGGCTCCGATGAATACTATTGCTGCGAAACTGCCCAGGTAGCAAAGCGACTTGGCGAACGACCACCGTGCTTTTGAGCTTTGGAACCTCTTCCCCTGCTTCATGGATGCCAGAAAGCCCGTGAAAAAGTCGGCCACGAAAAAAAATATAAAAAGTATTCCAACCCCCATCAACTGGTGGTTGTAGGCTGCTATCACCCCGAGGACATAGAGCAGCCAGCTTGAGAATATCGGTAATATGCGTTCCATGCCATTAATCTATTTCAGTCTGCTGTGCGGCAGCGAAGGATGCTACCTCAGCCTCAGTCAATCCGAGGATGGCGCTACCTGCGGGAAATACGATATCACGGTCCGAAATGCCATCGCCATAGAGGTCGCACAACGCGCTGCCGTCTTCGTTTATCTGCCTTACTTCCGCCTCATCGTATGGCGGGAAATCGATTCGTTTTCTCATAATCTCTCTTCTGTTAAAGTCCCGCCCAGCGGCAGATAAGTTTCACGCGCATGCCTCCGTCGGCGGTGTTGCCCGTGGCGTTGATCGTCACCGAGACGCGGTTCGACGAGATCCTGGGCATCAACTGAGCCTGAATGGACGGGGTTGTGTTATTAGATTGGAACAGGTTGCCTGTAATTATGGCTCCATATCCCGTAGCGGTAGATTGGTTGGCGAGGAAATTGACAGGCCCTGCCCCTAATTGTGCGGTAATGGCGGTGAGGTTCTGCGCATTGTAGTTGCACACGCACACCCGGTCGAGGTAGTACCCATAGGGGACCGTCAGCACTTTACCGGCTACACCCGCGGCGATGTCGGTATAGAACACTCCGCTGTCGACCACCACCTCGCGCGCGTCGTGCGGACAGCAATACGTTGGGATGAAGCTACCCAGTCGCGGCAGGTCGAATCCATTGCCTGAAGTGTCTCGCCAGCGGTCGGGCAATATTCCTGAAGGAAGGTATTCCGCAACGCACATATTGGCTCCTGCACCTATCTTCGAGCGCGGCAGGCGGTAAAGGTAGGGATCACCGTCATTCCACGAGGCGAGCATCTCGGCCGACGAGCGGGCATAGTTGAATACCTCGACAATAAACACCTCTCCCTGGAAAGTTATAGTATTATACAAACCGCCTGCATCGGCGTCCCGTCGTCCTATGGAAATATCGGTAGGCACATAAAGGCTGACCGAGGCTATTGTTTTTTTGCCAAAAGAAACCCCGTTTACAACAGTTTCCACTTCACCGCCAACTTCACCGCGTTTCGTTATCTCGACATTATACAAGGTGTTGGGTGATAGAGGCAAGGAAAAAGTTTGCCCGCAGGCTTGTACCTGAAGGATATTGTCGCCGCATCGTATGGCCATAGATGAAGAGTAGCCCTCTTTCTGCGAGAAGGGATATCCCGCACTGACCGTATCGCCGTTGGTGCGGAACAGGCATCTTACGGTGCGGTCGCCGGTGAAATTCAAAGCCGTTGCCGCAGCGCCTTTTAACTTAAAGCATCCCGATGTGGTATCGGCGCCGGCAACAGGTCCGAGCGGGTTTAGCTGTTCGGCCTTCAGGAACCGTTTCGAAGCATCGAGATCGGCCTTGCCCGAGATGTCCGTTGTCGTTGTTGAGGAAGTCGACCCTCCCCGCTTAAAATTTCCCGCGAACTCGTTGATGGCGGCCACGCAAGCCGCCGCATCCGGGTAAATGGTCCCGTTCACCGAAATGTCGTAGAACGGAGCACGATAACCGTCCGTATAGGCTTCGCTCCACAGAAAGACGTTATCCCCGCCGGAATAGGCCCGAAACGAAGCATCGTAGTGTTTAACCGTACCGTTGTGATCGATTGTCACAGAGCGGTTGCCGTTGGGCGAGATGATGATATTTGCCATAGTGCGAGTGGTTTTTAGAGTCTGTCTAAATTTCCCGTATAAAATATTTATCGTCTCTTTTTGGTCTCTTCCCTCCGGAAATTTCGTCACATAGAACCACTATGCTCCTTAATTTCCGGAGAAAATAGTCTTAAAAATAAATCGCAACTATTTTCCACGGGAAAATTAGACCGACTCATAGTATTTGTGTTATCTTCTTCGACAGGTATTTTCCCACAACGAGGCCGCCTTTGTCGCTGAGGTGTATACCATCTGAAAAGTAATAATATTGGCCGCCGACCTCACGGTATGGAGCTATGCCGCTTTCCGCGTTCTGGTCTATGACGGGTATGCCCATCCGTGCCGCAGACCTGGCGATAACACCGGCAATGCCGCGCGATATGATGTTCCCGGCCTGGATATCCGCCACGGTCGTTCCGCCCACGGGAAGCGGCGTTGCGATCACGATACGCACATCGGGATAGGCATTCATTATCGCCTGGCATGTGAACCGGACTGCTCCTGCAATGGTTTGGCATAAAGGATCGGTGACCGGTACGGCGGAGTAATCAACCGAATAATCGAATACGGTGTCTATTTCGCCTGCCCCCGCGGGATAGAAATAGCGGTCGTTGATACCGGCCAGTATCATAGCGACATCGGGGGCGGGTATCTCCCCCTGCATTACACGGTCGTGCATGCGGTTGAACTGGTTCCATATCTTATTGTTGCCGTTTTGTGCCCCCGACAGGTCATAGGCGGTATCGGCGCCACACCGCCAGTTTGCCCCGGCGACAGCGAAGTTATCCACGCGCCTGAACGAGACTCCGGCAAGGAACGGAGCCAGCCATTTTGTCATTCCGGGAGCCGTAATGGAGTCGCCGAACAGACAAAGGTTGAGGTCGTAATGGGGCTTCCCGGAAGGGACCGTGCCGGGATTGGAACTCTGTAATGATTCTATATCGTCCTGCATCGACAATATTGTCTCCTTAATAGAAACTATTTCTTGCAGGGCTTGCGCTATGGCCTCGTCGTCACCTCCGGCGCTGCTGCTTTCGGTGATCGATATTAACGATTGCTGCGGGTAAACGCTGTCGGGGATGGTGATCCCGACCATGTTGCAATCGTAGGGGGTGGTAAACGTATCCGCACCGCTATTTTGCCCGAGGAAACTTTCCGCATTGAAAAAGCTGATCACCGATGATGCCGCGGGCGCTCCGCCGTAATAAATGCGGTAGGCGGTCGAAGGCTTGCATGGCACTTTGGCATAATGATACGTCTCCGTAAACCCGGCGGGCTGCACGGCCTTTGTCATCGTTATTGCAGAATCGATGCCTGTCCCAGTGATAGAGAAAATAACATTGCCTGCGGCAGTAGGCGAGCCCAGAAGGTTAAACGACAACGATCCTGCGGCCTCAGTAAAGATTCCCTGTGCCCTCACCGGCGTTGTAATTCCCGAAGCCGCTGCACCGGTTACGGCCAGCGATAAATCGTAGTCTGCGCCGACCGTTGCATTTGTATACGGCAGCAAGACGGATACTCCGTATAGTGAGACTCCGGCCTGTAGCGTTCCGATCAGTTGCGGAGTGCCGTAACCCAGGCTCGGTATCACATCGGCAGGAGCAACCGTTTGCTGCAATACTATGGGGCTACTTATCCCTGTGCCGGTAATAGCTAACGAAACGGCACCCCCGGCCGACGGTGTTCCCGACAGATTGAAGCGTATTGACCCCGAGGCAGCCCCGAAGCTACCCTCGGCCCTTAGAGGTGTAGTGATACCGGGAGCACCTGCGCCGGTTACAGCCAGTGACAGGTCGTAAACATTTCCCGGAGTAGCCCCCGAATAAGGAAGTGTAATAGCTGTACCCGCAATGCCTATCCCCGCCTTCAATGTTCCGGTAAATACCGGCGCCCCATAGGTCAGTTGCACGGCAGCGGTCGCATCCACTATCCGAAGGGCGGAATAATCCGACACCTCATCCGTTTTGGTGACCACGGCCATTATGACCGTTTCGTCCGATGCCACTACGGATGTAGCGGGAGATTTAGACGTTTTGCACAATCCATACTTATCGTACTGGATCATGAAGTGAACCTGCACGTCCGTCCCCGCCTGCTGGATTTTGTAGGTATGGCCGGGCTCACATGAGAAGGCGAAGCTCTTCATAGTGCCGTTGGCCGCAGCCAGTGTATTTGCTGACAACTGGTAGAATCCCGAGAGCAACAACCCCGTAGGAAGCGGCAGAAGATCGGTCGAAGGTTCTGCCGACAGCGAAATGGCAGAGTAGTCTATCCCCGGGTCGGATATGTTCAGGATGCTGTCCTCGCTGAACGATATCTTCAGTTTGACAGTGTCGGCATAGGTGGTAATTATCCCGAAATTACCGTAGATAGTGGAGACTCCCGCTGAATCCACACACAGAACCTGCGCAAAATGACATCCGCGGTCTGCATACTTCAGATAGTAGGTGGTGCTCGGGGTCACATCTATCTCTATGCACTTCGAATTTGCCTTATACTGGAAATAGGCGCCGGTGGCGGGGTTGAATATTCCAACCTTAAGTTGGGCGGGGTCGAAAAGGTTTGCCATATGATCGGGTTCTGATGGTTGGCCGGGGTTTATCTCAGAATTTTCACTTACTGAATCGTGAAGGGTTATCGGGGTCTCTATCCCGGTTCCGGTTATAGTGAATATTATCCCGCCGGCAGCGGCAGGGGTTCCTTTGATATTGAAGCACAACTCCCCGCTTCCGGTTGCACCAGCCGTACCCTGTATCGCTACCGGTGTGGTGATGCCGTCGGCGCCGGGGCCGCTTATTTCCATCGACAGGTTCAATGAAGCATCGGGCGTGGCGCCGGAATATGTTAGCACTACACCTGTCCCGGTGTAGTGCTCCCCCTGCTTTTGTGCTCCATCGGCGCTCTGACCTTTGATAAGGCTCCCAATGAGCGCCGGTTGTCCATATGTTATTGTCGCCATGAGGTGTCCGTGTTATGAAGTTTGTATGTTGCCGTCCGCGCCTATCCTGCCGGGATGATACTCTGCCCCGGCGAGTATATTCACCCCGGTGGCGGAGGAGACGTTTGCCAACGCCGCCGCAAACTCCTCTTCCGTTCCGCTGAAACCTCCCTCTATGGCGTATTCATAGGCCGGCTTTCCCGGTAATCCGTCCTCTGCTTTAAATGCGCCGGCGGGGATTTGCACTGCCTGGTCAGTAATCCCTATGATGTGAGCGCTGTCAGTATCCTGGGTTTTTGCCAGCTCTGACAGTTTTATGAGTTTTACCGTTCTTGTTTTCACGAGATTAATTGGTTGAAATTACTTATATTGTCGGTGCTATAATCGATCCTTCAGGGGTTTGCAGCAGCGCCCCATCTTCTGTTGCGAGCAAGTATATTGATGACAAACTTTCGCCGGATTCGCCTTCCTCCATAACGAGCAATTCTCCTTCGGGAGAGGCAAGGAAGTCTCCGGCTTCAGTTATCAGCAATATAAGACCAGGGTACTCCTCGTCGCCGGGAGCTATGGTGTAGCTGTATCCCGCACCGTTATAGGCCGGACGCTTGAACCGGAAGAGTATCCCCTGCAATCTGGCGTCGTCCACCGTGAGCTGCGACGTGTAATACGCCACAAGATCGTTCTGCCTCACCGAAACATACCACTCATACAGTACTATGTTCCGCAGATACCGGTCGGTGATTATGTCGAGGGCCGCCAAATCACTTTGAGAGAATTGCCTTATGTTATCCCTGTCGACTCGGGCCCGGAATGAAATCCATATAAGGCTGTCGGTATCGCACCCGAATAGAATCTCGTGATCGGGAACAATCCGCCGGAAGTAGCCGTACAACCTGACCAGAACGGTATCTATGTTATTGTTGAAGAAGTATCTTTCGTCGTCGGTCATCGCAGGCAGATCGCCGTCCTCTATCGTGCGCGAGTTATACAACGTCTCGTCGGAGATGCGACGGAACACAGTGTCTGCATCCCACGATAACTTTATTATGCCGTCCGTTTCGTTGTACATAATCAATAATAGCTGTATGGCCGCGAAACAGGCCCGATAAATTGTGATTTTATGCCGCCGAACATGCGGATGAAATCACTTTCGTATTTCATAAACAGCCCTTCGTCGCGGGTCGAATGCCACCATGCGAGCATGCCCGCTTTCAGCAGGTCCTTGATCCTCGATGCCGCCACATCGGGAGAGATACGCTCATTTACCTGCGCATGTATTTCGATCGAGTAATCTGTCAGATTCACACCAGTGATCGTACCGACGCCGCCACTGTAGATGCGGTCGAGCAGCATTTTGAGATTTACCCGGAAAATATCCGATTCGCTTCCCGACATGGCCATGACTTCGGGTGCCTCATGCCTTCGGTAATCAAACAGAGTCTGATCCACGACCTGCGCGAATAGCGTTTCCATATCTATGTCGATCCTTATGGTCATAGCAGCGCTATCAGTTCGTTGATCTTATTCTGGGTGAAGTTTACGCCGGGCGTGTCGTTCATCGTGGTCAGCACGATATTCGCCAGTTGCCAGGCGGTCAAATCCACAAGGCCCGCCGGGAACTCCCCGTCCACCTTCGAGAAGCCGAAGTAATGCGCCAGGGCGATCCGGTGCTCGCTACCCTCCGGAAGGCTGAAATACTCCAGGGCTGTGTCTCCTTCGATGAGCGCAACGACGGGCTTTGCCGTGCCTCCGCGCGTGATACGGTTGAATTGTTTCCGGTACGAAGGGTCGGCCGGCCGGATGGGCATGGTAACCGGCCTGCGCCAACCCTTCATACGGAAAATGATAAGCCTGATAAAATCTTCAGGCAACGCTACGCGACCGCTTCCATCTCCAGTGGGCGATGCTACGGCCCCGGCAAGGTCCTTCCCACTCCCCAGGGCGTGAAGCGGTACCGCGCGCACCACGCGCAGCGCCGCCTCGTCCAGGAAGTCGTCCAAAGGGAAATTAAGCGCATTCGACGAATTGTCGCCGGGACAAACCTCGTCGATACACTTCAATGCCCTTAATTTAATTGCGTCACGCACAGATTTGCCTGTTATTTCCAGTTCACGAAAATCACGTTGTATTTGGCCGCCGCCTCCCGCTTCATATCTGCGACGCTGGCCGTAGATGTAAATGAGGCGCCCTTATTGGCTTGCAGCCACGCAACGGCGGTGTTCTTGCTCGTTACCCCTTTAACCTCCTCCATCTTATCACGGTCGGAAAGCAGGGCATAGAGTTCCTCCAGCGGATCCGGCATGGTTTCCGGCACGGGCGCTACAGGAGGGATCGCAGGTGTGCCAGATCCAGAAGTAGCACTGTTCCCGGCACTGGCTTGTCCAAGGGTCTCATCGCTTGCTTTGTTGCCGGCAAAGGCGGAATGCTGCATCCCGTCTAGCTCTCCCGATACGATGGGATCAACAGGTGCCGGTGGAATGACCGGTGCAGTAGTTGCGGGAGCACCATTTGTCTGAGTCCCCAACTGCCCCGTCGTCCCGCCGCTGGAGGGAATAGCGGGTTTGACAGGCGCCGGCGGAGCAAGGGGAACTACAGGAGTTTTGGGCCCCTTCGATTTGTCTGCCCTTTTGTTTTCCTCAGCCTCCGGTTCTTCCCTTTCCTCCTCGTCCTCGCTTCCCTCAGCCAGGAAGAACACATCTCCGAAACGGGGATGTTCCTTAAGGGCGGCGATCACCCGGCTATCATTCGTAGCGAAGGTGCTTTCACCCAACCGCCCGAAATATTGAGTAGGCTCGAACCTCACCCGGACCATCGCATCGCCTATCATCACCGTCGTGCAGTATTTGATGGTGGATCGTGTTGTAAATACAGTCAATATATTTTTTGCCATAGTTGCTTTATGAAAGGGGGCGGAGCATGCTCCGCCCCCGGTTAATAGCTGCTTTTACGGTCCTGCCCCTACTTTGAATAGAGCATGGCGTGGGTGTCGGGATTGGTGACGGCCAGCGTGTGGCTCTCGTCGATACGCACCGTCTTGGAGCGCGATTGCCCGGCTTTGTCGAGTTCGAGCGGAGTGGCTTCGAGCGGCTTTTGTATAGAGCGGTAGATGTTGGCCGGATCGACCACCATTCCGCAATCGCCATAGCCGTATAGGTCGAGAAGATTGTGCAACTTAAGCAACAGTACTCCGTGCACAGTTTCCACGCGGTTGAAAGTGATGCCGAACTTGACTTCGGTTTTCCCCGCTTCGAGTTGCTTCTGCACGGTGCGGGCACGGGCTATATCCACCCCGAATCCCGAACCGTAGAACATGATACGCTCGTCGGAGCCGTTATTGCCGGAGAAGATATCGGCGCTCCATCCGATCATCACATCCTCGGTAACGGCAGATGCACCGCCCTTGTCGAGATGTTTGCGAATCTTGCGGATCATACCGTCGGAGAGATATTTCGTTTTCTGTGAAATGGGGTCGACAATCTCACGCTTAACTCCGAACAGCGAATCGGCCTCGTTGGTCATACGGAAATCGAACAGGGCCTGCTCCTTGATGTCGAGCAGACCGTATTTGATCTCCTTGTCCTGCATGGCCTGGTAGACACCCTCAGACACGGTGGTCATATGTATCTGGCAGAAGTTGCTGTCCGAGGTAGGCAGCGAAGCAGGATCCTCAGTGATGGCCGCCAGTTCGTTTTTCGCAACTCCCATGCGGAAGAAATCCGTATTGGCAGGCAGAGCGGGAACGCGGTCGGCATTGATCGGGAACACGGTCAGAGTTTCGGCCGCGCGGTCGATGGCTACGATATGCAGCACGAGGGGCGTGAACGACATGCCGTTTGCCGCAGCAGTAGCCTGCTTGTCATAGCCCGATCCGTTAAAAGCCGGAACCAGAATATTCCCGTCTACAGAGAAAATATGGGTGCTGTTCATCGGAATGACCATAACCCCGCCCGGATTGCCCGCAGCAGTGGCCGTTTTCACCTTCTGCATAACGCCGCGCGTGTTGACCGAATAGTACTTATACTCCGTGGAATTGGTCGAGACGCTATCCAGTTCCCTGAGGATCGTGTCGAGCGGCGTGGCGCTCGGCATGATCTTGGTCAACTTCTGCGAGATAGTCGGGCGGTTGTGTTCCGGCTTCTTGAAATTGTCGGTTTGCGAACCCGCTACGGTCGTCTGCTGCGTTCCCTGGGTGGTCTCCGCTGCCGCCGCTCCTACGAAGTTGGCGATGGTGAAACTTCCTCCGGCAAACGCTTCGGGAGAGAGCCACGAAGCAATATCGCCCCAGAAGCATACTCCCAGAACGGCAAAAACGGCTACGGTCAACAGCCCGGACAGAATAAACAATGTGCTTTTTTTCATTTTATTAAGGATTATTTAGTTTAACTTTTATTTTACCACTTGCGCCTCTCCCGGGCCTCCAGCACATCATCGAAGAAATCCTTCTCTTCCACGTCCTGTTGCTCGACGCTTACGGCACCGGCCCCGCCCGTAGGCAGCCCGTCGCCGCCGGTAGTTTTCTTTTCGCGGCGGGCCTCGATAGTGGCATTGCGCCCTTCGATCTCGCCCTCGGTCCGCGCCTCGGCCACGGCCTCTTCGTATTCGAATGCCTGGCGCATCTTTCCCAGCACCGTTTTGGTGATCTTCCCGCGGGCAAAGTCATCCACAGTTTCCTGCATCCACCCCAGAAAGGCTTCGCTTTTTTCCTCATCCCAACCGGTCGCTTCGAGGAACTGCTCCACCTCCTTCACGGTAAGCTGTGTATTCTCTTCCCGCTCCCGTATGCGGGTCTGCGACTCCTCGTAACGACGACGGCGGTCGGCAGCCGCTTGCCGGTACTGCTCCGCCTCCGGCTCGTCGTCGCCTACTGTCAACTCCTCCGGATCGAAGTGTTTGGCAAGGGCGACCTTAAAGGGCACGCCGCTCTTCAGGTCCTCGATGATCTCGGCGAATTCGGGATGATCGAAAAGTATCTCGGCTATCGACTTGTTGGCCTCGTCGTTTTCGGCAAGTTTGGCTTTATTGCCCTCCATGTGTTCCATAAGGGCGTTGTCGTACTCCTCGTCCGAGCCGAACGTACGGTCGGGATAGACCTCCTCGATATACTTGCGCGAACGAAGTTGCGGTGCGGGAGGCGTCTCCGAAGCCTGTTCCTGCACTGTGATCGCCTGATCAGTTATTGCAGTCTCCTGCGTTTCCGCGGCGGAGGTTTCCTGTTCTTTTTCCATAGCGTATTTTAATAGATTTTACACGTGATAAAATTATTTGTTTATTTGATCATTGTTTTATAAATCAATATAGTTATTTTTGCAAAAACGTGCAAGAAAAATTGCAATCATGGAAATAAACAGAAAGCCCTCCCCGATGGTCGCTGAACGCAACCGGCAGGTAATTGCCGAATTCGACAGGCTTGTAGCCGAAGAGCGGGAATCACACCCCGAGCGGTGGAAGTATATTTCGAAGCAATACTATGCGCAGATGATCGCGGATAACCCTGTTTTCGGCCTGTCGGAGAATTACATCATCAAAATCATCAACAACCGCCATGTGCTATGACCGGGGCTGAGATAGCCGATATCGTCGCCCGGAACGGGGAGCATAACAACCGCCTCTTCGCGCCCTATAACCCTCTGGTGGGCATAGGATCGCCCATCGAGCGGCGGCGATTGATGATCACGCAAGACAGCTTAATACTGATCCCCGCCTACCTGGCCGATATTCCGTTCATGCGCGAGGTGGCTGAGTATTCTTCGGCGCAGGAGTACGCCCGGGCGCAGGGCATGCCCTGGTCAGAGTTCGAGTCCGCCCTGTTCAGGTTGCGCGTAAAATGGGATTTTGAGTTCTGGGCCGCCACCTGCTGCGAGATCAAGAACAAAAAGACGGGGCGCTACATGAAGTTCCGCCTGCGAAGGGCACAGTTAAAACTATTGAAAGTCCTCGTGGAGCGCTTCTTCGGCGGGGTGCCTGTAAGGATCATCCTGCTCAAGGCCCGGCAGTGGGGCGGCAGCACCCTTGTGCAGATGTTCATGGCTTGGGTTCAGATATTCCATCACGAGAACTGGAACAGCGTCATCGTGGCCCACCAGATGAACGCCGCCCGGAACATCCGCGCCATGTATTCCAACATGGCCTCGCGCCACCCTGAGGCGGTGAAGCGGGTGCGGTTCCGCAACTTCGAGGGTTCGCCAACGAGCCGCCAGCTGGTCGACAACGGCAGCGTCATCTCGATAGGCACGATGGAGCGGCCCGAGGCGCTGCGCTCCGACGACATCAAGCAAGCCCACTTCTCCGAGGTCGGGCTCTATAAGGAGACCGAAGGGAAAACCCCCGAGGACCTGATCCAGGCGGTAATGTCGTCCATTCCCAACGACCCTTACACGGTAGCCGTGCTCGAATCCACCGCCAAAGGCATCGGCAACTACTTCCACAACACATGGTGCGCCGCTGAGACCGGTGAGAACGCCTTTACCCCGGTGTTCGTCGCCTGGTGGGAGATAGAGCTGTACTACAAGCCGTTTGCGTCCGAAGAAGAGAAGGTGGAGTTTGTCCGCAGCCTGACCGGGGAGGAGATTTACCGTTTCACCCTCGGCGCCACGCTGGAGGGCCTCAACTGGTACCGGGAGATGCGCAAGACGCTGCCCTCGGACTGGCGCATGCGCAACGAATTCCCCTCCGACCCTCAGGAGGCGTTCACCACCACAGGCCGCTATGCGCACAACCCCCTCCACATCGAGCAGATGCGCCTCTTCACCCGGCCGCCGCTCCATGTCGGGGAGTTGTTCGCCGACGCCACATACGGCCGTGAGGCTATCGGCAAGTCGCTACACTTTGCAGAGACGCCCGGCGGCAGCCTGTGGCTCTGGGCCCTGCCCGACCGCGAGCGCCGCATCAGCCACCGCTACGCCGTCTCGTTCGACATAGGCGGGCGCACTGACGACGCCGAC
>JAVBMJ010000081.1:0-40676 GCA_031552535.1 Rikenellaceae bacterium | reverse complement strand
AATGGCGTATGCTCCCTGGTAGTTTTCCTCCGTGGCAGTCGGTTTACTACTATTTCCGCAAATGGAGCCGGGATGGGACTTTCAAAAAAGTTCATGATTTCTTGCGTGGCGTTTTACGGCGGAGTATTGGGCGTGAGATTTTGCCAAGTGTGGGAATTACTGACAGTCAGAGTGTTCGCGGCACTTATCGCGGTAAGGATCGCGGAATCGACGGAGGTAAACGAGTGAAAGGACGCAAGCGTCACATCATTACGGACACGCAGGGTTTGTTGCTGGCCCTCAAGGTTCACCCGGCCAATCGCCACGACAGCAAGGCCGCGTTCGAGGTTATCAGTATGTTGAAACCGGAGTTCAAACGGATGAAAAAGATCTATGCCGACGGAGGCTATCGTGGCGAGTTGAAGAAACAGGTGCGCAAAGAGTTGAAATACAGAATCAAAATTGTTATGCGCAAGGATAAAGCAAAAACGTTCAAGCCCTTGCCGAAGCGCTGGGTAGTTGAGAGGACTTTTGCCTGGTGGGAAGCGTACCGAAGATTGAGCCGCGAGTATGAGTTCGAAACAAAATATGAAGAAAATATGATTAATCTCGCGATGATTAAATTGATGATCAAACGATTACAAAACTAAATTTCAAAACAACCTCTTAGACAGACTCTAAACATTGCAGTCCCATTAAAAACAGTTTCTAAGGATTAAATTCCCGCTGTTTGCGGAGGGGTAGTCATTGATAACAGATATTTAGTTAACATAATGTAAATATTAATTCAAAAACTGTATGCCATTTAAATCAACTCTTTACTCATTTTATAATTAATAAGGCATAATTTATTGGCTTTCCTTTTTTGTTCTTCGTCCACTACAAAGCCTTGCTTTTCAAAGAATGGCTTTGCTGTTATACTGACTTCGGATGTTATCTTTCTGGCTCCTTTTTCTTGTGCATATTTTTCAAGATGTTGATACAGCAAGGTTGCTAGTCCCTGATGCTGAAAATCTGCATGAACAAACAAGGTATGCATATAGCCTGTATCATTAATAGAGCCAAAGCCGACAATAATTCCATCTTCATTCTCTGCTAACACATAGTGTTGTTCCTTAAATAGCTGATTCCAATGTTCAATATCATCACTACCGCAAGAAGCCCAATCTTCGACTTCTTCGGCTGAATAGTCTTTCCGATTGACAGTTAAAACTGTATTTTTATAAACCTCCGTCATTTCGGGAATATCGGAAATAGTTGCTTGGCGGATAGAAAATATACAGTTTAAATCCTTTTTCAAATAAACCATATCAATCAACCGGATACCGTTCTCAAAAATAGGAGGTCCGTAATTATCCTTGAAGAAGTTCTTGATACGATGGGATGGCTCAAAACCGCAACGTTGATAAAACGACAACGCGGAAGGAACATCGCCTGTACCTACAAGCATCGCTTTGTATTTATCCTTGTAATAATCGAAAAGATAATTGACAAGAACGCTTCCGTAACCTTGCCCCTGATATTTCTCGTATGTTGCAATATTTTTCAATTCACAAGTCGAATCATCTACTGCTACAACCACACAAACAGTTTTCAAATCATCGTCATACAAAGCGAGTAGGTCGCCTCGTTCCAAATAGCGATCAATCATACTTTCCTGCTCATCGCCCAACAGCAATAAATCAAGAAATTGTTTTTTATTATCCGAGATGAAGTTTATTGTCATCGTTTAGCCCATAATAATTTAAAGTCTGCCTAAATTTCCAAAGAAAACTATTTATCGTTTCTTTTCAACCTCATTTTTTACGAAAATCTCGTCACATAGCACCACTATGCTCCTCGATTTTTTGTAAAAAATAGCCCTGAAAATAATTCGCAATTTTTCCCATTTGGAAAATTAGACAGACTCTTATTCTGGTTTGTATGAAATAAAACTACGGTTCCTGAAAAAAATAATCACACGGTCTATATCTTCATCAGAATCTAAAGTTACATTTGTGAAGTCACCAGCCGGCAATGCCCGCAGATTACTCTCATTTTCATTCTGTATCATGCATCCTGGCTCTGATTTATTTTTTTGATAATCAAGCTTATCTGCGGGGATATTGATCGAGGAGTCGATTATTTTTGCATTGTCGTCATGATAATTTACGTTTAATGCAGCAACCGGCTCAGGCTGGGGCATAGGCTCGATGCTGGCATGCTGATTTGTCTCATTATCAATTAGGTCGTCTACAGGCTCTTTATAAAGGATGTTATCCGCTTGCAATGTGACATTATCGTTTGTCGTACTTCTATATACATGTCCTTTACCCAGAAGAAGCCAATCAGGACTAATGAGAGGGAATTTAGATAGAACGCCTGTAATAAAATCATATCCGGGATTATTCCGGCCTGATAACAAATGTGAAATAGTGGACGGGCGCACACCCAACACATCTGCAAATTTCTTAGGGGTTAATTTTTCCATTTGTAAAATCAACTGCAGTCTATCTTTCATGATGCATGTAGTTTATTTATTTCACAAAAGTAACAAATAAGTTTACAAATACAACGTGGATTATTAAATAATTAAGCTGTAGTGTCCGGTATAAATAAAATTAACTATCCATATTACATTGACAGCCATCTGGTTATAAAAAAAATCAGAGTGAGTAGATTTGAATTTGTATACGTGATAATTTCCATTTTACCAATGAATTAACAGCGCTATTGTCAATAAATTATATTTTCAAGAATTGAGTAAATTTTGGTTGTGCAAATTTTTGATGGGCAACTACTGAATAATAGATAGTAATTGATTATTTTTCGAGAATATTTTCAACTTAAATGAATATGAATTAAAAAATCATTTCAATGTATTTAACTTATTGATAAACATAATATTAAATCCGTGTTTATATGATTGCGTTTTAATAATTTCATATATAATTGTATTTATGTGAAAATTCATATGAATAATTAGATTACATTTGATGTGGTAATTCATTGATTATATTAATATTAAATTTATTATTATAAATTTTTGAACCACATGTGTTAAAGTTCGTTTTTAGTCACTTGCTTGAACCATTATGGCGTAAACCGTCATATGAAAAACCATGTTGAATATTTTTCCCACGCCTCCCCTACCCTGGCGGCTTCCAGGGGCTGGCTAAATTTCATAAGGGAGACAAAAAACTGTTTGCTATATTGAGAAACACAATTCTCGTTAAAATTCTCGTTAAAAACATCGTTCTTTTACATTTTAGAGAGTTTATGAGTTATCTTTGCGGCAAATTAAAATAGATTATGGCAGACGAAAAGATAATTTTCTCAATGGTTGGCGTAAATAAAGTGTTTACCAACCAAAAAAAGGTTCTCAACGATATATATCTATCGTTTTTTTATGGAGCCAAGATTGGAATTATTGGCTTGAATGGCTCCGGTAAATCCACCCTGATGAAGATAATCGCAGGGGTCGATAAGAACTTCCAGGGAGAGGTTGTCTTTTCACCAGGTTACAGCATTGGATATCTCGAACAGGAGCCACAACTGGACGATAGCAAAACTGTAAAACAGGTGGTTGAAGAGGCTTGTGACGATACGATCTCCCTGCTTAAGGAATATGAGGCCGTCAATGCGCGCTTCATGGAGGAATTAAGCGACGAGGAAATGGACAAACTCATACAACGTCAGGGTGAACTTACCGAACTTATTGAAAATGTAAATGGGTGGGAGCTCGATAGCGTGCTCGAACGAGCTATGGATGCTCTCCGCTGCCCTGATCCGGAGGCCCCGGTAAAACATCTTTCCGGTGGGGAACGTCGCCGTGTGGCTTTGTGCCGCTTGTTGCTTCAACAGCCTGATGTACTACTGCTCGATGAACCGACCAACCACCTCGATGCAGAGAGTGTGGAGTGGCTGGAACAACACCTGCAACAATATAAGGGTACGGTCATAGCCATTACCCACGACCGTTATTTCCTTGATAATGTGGCGGGATGGATTCTCGAGCTCGACCGCGGAGAAGGTATTCCATGGAAAGGAAACTATTCGAGCTGGCTGGAGCAGAAAGCCAAACGCCTGGAGATGGAAGAGAAGCAGGAGAGTAAACGTCGTAAAACGCTCGAACGGGAATTGGAGTGGGTCCGCATGAATCCCAAAGCGCGTCAGGCCAAGAGTAAAGCCCGGCTCTCGGCATACGACAAGATGTTGAATGAAGACACCAGGCAGAAAGAGGAAAAACTCGAAATATTTATTCCTAACGGTCCGCGTTTGGGTGATGTTGTCATAGAAGCCAAAGGGGTAAGCAAGGCGTATGGGGATAAATTGTTGTATGAAAGTCTGAATTTTACACTTCCGCCTGCAGGTATCGTCGGGGTCATAGGGCCTAACGGAGCAGGTAAGACGACGCTGTTCCGGCTGATCATGGGTATCGAAACCCCGGATAAAGGGACATTTAAAGTTGGAGAAACCGTTAAATTGGCTTATGTCGACCAACAACACAAGTCGATAGATCCTGAAAAAACCGTCTATGAAGTTATATCTCAAAATAGCGATATAATTACACTTGGAAATCGGAATATTAACTCCAGGGCTTATGTGGCCCGGTTTAATTTCACGGGGGCTGATCAGGAGAAAAAATGCGGGATTTTGTCCGGAGGGGAACGTAACCGTCTGCACCTGGCTTTGGCCTTAAAAGAGGAAGGTAATGTATTGCTTTTGGACGAACCCACCAACGATATTGATGTCAATACGTTGCGTGCGATAGAGGAAGGGTTAGACAATTTTGCCGGATGCGCTGTGGTTATCTCCCACGACCGATGGTTCCTCGACCGTGTTGCAACTCACATTCTTTCGTTCGAGGGAGATTCACAGGTAGTATTCTTCGAAGGCAGTTATAGCGAATACGAGGAACATAAAAAACGTATCGGCGGCGATACTACTCCGCACAGGGTTAAATATAAAAAATTGGTCGAATAATATATAATGCAATGGTCGTATGTTACAAATGTCACGTGTGAATACATATCGTGTCCCCGCTCATTGTAAACACATGTCTCTGATAATAAATGTAATATAGCACTACTTGCCGGTTATGGTGGCCTTGTCGACACATTCATTTTTCGATCACAGGTGTGATCACGTATTGATTGCCACATGTGAATTACTCGTGTTGTTTGAGAGTTAACAAATGTGATCGGCGTAAGTGAGCCTTATCAGGAAATTTAGACAGACTCATAAGGAGGTTGTTTAAAATATTACCGGGATTATTTTTTAAACAATTTCTAAAACAATTTTTTTAACTAACTATCGAGAGTAGTTATACGGCTCTCGATCTTTTCAATAATAAAATAATTAAATGGCTACGCAAAAACCCTCGATACCAAAAGGCACGCGCGACTTCTCCCCGACCGAAATGTCGCGCCGCAATTATATGTTCGATACGATCCGTAGTGTGTTTCGTTCATTCGGTTTCGCTCCGCTTGAAACACCAGCCATGGAGAATTTGTCAACCCTGTTGGGAAAATATGGAGACGAAGGTGACAAATTGTTGTTTAAAATACTGAATTCAGGTGATTTCGTATCTAACATATCAAGTGAAAATTTAGGTAATTCCGCATTATTGTCGACTTGCATCTGTGAGAAGGGTTTGCGCTACGATCTCACGGTCCCATTTGCGCGTTATGTTGTGCAGCATCAAAACGAGATCGTGTTTCCGTTTCGCCGATATCAGATACAACCCGTATGGCGTGCCGACCGTCCTCAAAAAGGCCGTTATCGCGAATTTTATCAATGCGATGTAGATATTATCGGGTCGTGTAGTTTGTTGAACGAAGTGGAGTTGGTGCAGATCGTCGACAAGGTATTTGGGAAACTCGGCATCCGCGTAAAGTTAAAGATAAATAATCGCAAGGTACTTTACGGGATTGCCGAAACTATCGGACATGTCGATAAGATGGTCGATATTACAGTTGCGATAGATAAACTCGATAAAATCGGAATCGAGGCTGTATGCGAAGAACTTATTGAGCGCGGAATAACCCGGGACGCCATAGCCAAACTCCTCCCAATACTCGAACTACCGGGTGAAAACCGGGATAAGATCGCAATGCTTAAAACAATATTGGCCTCATCGCCGACCGGAGTGAATGGTGTTGAGGAGCTTGAAACGATATTTGACTATCTGGATTTGTTGGATATGACCCTGCCGGTGGAAATAGATCTTTCGCTGGCACGCGGGCTGAACTATTATACTGGGGCTATTTTCGAAGTCAAAGCACTCGATTTTGAAATAGGGAGTATCTGCGGGGGTGGACGTTATGACGATCTTACGGGCATATTCGGATTACCGAATACATCCGGGGTCGGCATTTCGTTCGGCGCCGACCGTATTTATGACGTGTTGCTCGGGCTGGGCCTCTTTCCGGGGGAATTGCTGCAAACCACTCGTGCACTATTCATTAATTTCGGAAGTGAAGAGGAAAAGGTCGCTTTCGGATTGCTTACATCGTTACGGGAGGCAGGAATACCGTCGGAGATATATCCTGAAGCAGGTAAAATGAAAAAGCAGATGGAATATGCCAACCGCAGAGGTATCCCACATGTGGTTATAATCGGGAGCGAAGAACTTGCCATGCAATGTGCCACGGTAAAAGAGATGGCTACGGGCGAGCAGCGTAAGATAGCATTCGACAAATTGCCGGAGGCGCTGAAATAGCGGTTGTCACAGTGGCGCGGAAAGTGTCATAGTAAGATGTTAAAACAGTTTAAAAATATTTCTCTCGTTCTTTTCCGCCTCTTCCCGTTATTCTTTTCCGCCGGTCTTTGCTCCATATTCCCGATATGCAGCTTCATACCGGCGAAAAACACCACCGGGAATATATGAAAAATTATTTCGGTAATATTTTTAAACAGTTTCCAAAGTTATTTATCAACAATCCGGAGTATCATGATTAAACGCATTATAGTCATACTGCTTTTACTGCCCCTTTCGGCCGTAGCACAGAATCAGGATATGGGATTCAAGCCTCCTGTTACCGACCCTGCGTTCCAGCTGCAGAAATTCAACCAATTTTACCGTTATCTCAATGGTATGTATGTCGATACGATCAATAACGCCCGGCTCATCGAGGACGCTATTGTTAAGGTGTTGTCGGAACTCGACCCTCATTCTGCATACATAGCCCCTAAAGAGATGGAGGATGTGGCCCAGATGATGGGAGGCAGCTTCAGCGGTATAGGCATAGAATTCAACATATTGCACGATACGCTACTCGTAGTCAACACGATCCCCGGCGGTCCGGCGGAAAAGGTCGGACTTCTGCCCAACGACCGGATCGTGTCTATAGACGGACAACCGGCAATCGGGATCAAGCAAGGGCAGGTCGCCGGAAAGCTACGCGGGCCTAAGGGCACTGCAGTTGAGATAGAAGTAATGCGGCGCGGAGAGAACGAAGCCCTACAATTCAGGATCGTGCGTGATAACATTCCTATAAATACGATTGACGCCGCTTACAGGCTCGATGAACATACCGGTTATATAAATGTCAACCGCTTTGCCATGACCACAATGAAGGAGTTTGACGAAGCGTTCTTAAAATTGGGTAAAATCGACGCTTTGGTACTCGACCTGCGGGGAAACGGTGGCGGAATATTGGAGCAGTCGGTCGACATGAGCAATTTTTTCCTGAAACACGGATCGGCAATTGTCTCCACGGAGGGAAGAATGGTGCCTGCGGAACGATATGTGGCAAAAAAAGATGGCAAATTCACCAAGGGTCGGTTGATCGTATTAATCGATGAGAGTTCAGCCTCGGCAAGCGAAATAGTGGCAGGAGCGATACAGGATTGGGACAGGGGGCTTATTATCGGGCGTCGTAGTTTCGGCAAGGGGCTTGTACAGAAGCAATTCCCCCTACCCGACGGATCGGCGGTACGGGTTACGGTGGCCCGGTACCACACTCCCACAGGCAGAGCCATACAACGGCCGTTTGTGATGGGAGAAAAAGACGACTATTATGCTTCGCTGGCCAAACGGTTTGAAAATGGCGGCGATACGATTGCCGGAGGTGACTCGTTGATTTATACAACGTTGGTCCGGGGACGCAAGGTATACGGCGGAGGAGGTATATTCCCTGATATTTACGTTCCTGTCGACACCACCGCCTATACCGACTATTGGGCTAAACTCGTACGGCGGGGCGTGATGATCGAATGGGTATTGACCTATCTGGATGGTTATCGTGAGAAACTCGAATCACTGTATCCCAATTTCGAATCTTACGAGCAGTCATTCAGGGTTGATTCGGTTATGGTCTCAGGGCTCATTGCCTTGGGCGAGAAACGGGGCGTGCCATACGAAGCGGAAAGCATGAGTATTTCTGGTAAACGCATCAATTTGCAGATTAAGGCATTAATAGCTCAGAAACTCTGGAGCATGAATGAATACAGCCGTGTGATAAATTCTGACGACAAGGTAATTCTTCGTGCACACCAGGCGCTTGTGGATTGGAGCCGAGATGCAGCGTCTATATCAGATGACAATCCCAGGAAAAGTATACCCAAAAAGAGCGGGCATCCCTCGCGTCCCTGAACGGTAGAGTAAATGGGCCTTATCAAAATGCCACATGCCAGCAGAGGCGATCTCACGCTGGCATGTGGCATTTTCAATTTATTAGGTAAGGTAATGTGGCTAAAAACAGCTGATTTTCATTTCTCGCAAAACCTACTCTGCGCCCTCCCACGGTGCTCGGAGTAGGTTTTGCGCTGTTTTGTTAATGAATTTTACAGAGTTTAATGAAGTAGGTTTCATCGAACTGTCTATAATAGGCGTATGTCCAGATAATTACAGCTATTTCATCAGCTGTTTTTGACCATTATACCTTAGGTAATGATGTAAAAAGAGTTGTACTGGCGCGAAAGCAGCGACCAGTCCACGCCGTACATCGTCCCGATAGTACGGATGCTCAGTGTGCTATCCTCGATGCAATTCTTTTAAAAAAGCCGCGAACTCAGGGTTAAAGTGAGTCCCCGGGTGGGTGAGCGTGAAGTAGTTGCTGACCACAGAGCCTGTCTGTTCCTCGAGCCACTTACGCTTGCGAACGTGCAGGAACACCGCCTTGCCTCGAAGTGGAAAGTCCTGAATCTCGACCCCCGGGAAGAACCCTTTCGAGGCATAAGTATGGTACTGCTTGCGCGGCGGAACGTTCTTCTCGTCCAGACGCAATATGAAATGTCCGGGATACTCCTCGATAGCAATCAGTTCGAAATGCTCAAATACCTCCGTGGGCAGAATAAGTTTGGATAAGTCGGTTTGCATCCCGCAAAGATAAACTTTTCACCCGCTCCACCCGGTTTTTACATTGATCCTTGATAACTGCATTAAAAAGTCCTGGTCAGGCAATGTTAACCTCGCCTGATTTTGTATTTCGGCTCAGTCTGAATTTCCGGTGGAGCAAATATTAAGATTTGTATATCAAGCGATATTGAAATTGCCAGAAGATCAAGAAGGACAATGCCACTCCGCTGCATTACACGCAGATAATCACGATGTTTGTCGGAATTTGTTCTTTGAAATAGCAATATCTCCCCCTATATGCCAATATATAATTCTTTTCTCCTCCACCCACAAATTGACATAACCAGGGTGAAATCGCCATACCTGGGTGCCATCCCGGGGGGCGACGCTTATTGGTTTTCCGGTTCCGTTCCGGCGCCCCCACCCTCTTCGTCTTCAGGTTCGTAGAAAGAGGTCATGCCGGCACCGAGAAGGATATTGTACCAGTTGACTATCTTTTTCATATCAGAGAAGTGCACACGCGCCTCGTCGTATCCGGGTAACGCAGCCCCGAAAAACGCCTTGATCTTATCCGGCGACTCCTTATGGCTTATGGCCTGCCCGCCCGCAGTGTGGGCGTATATTTTATCGAAAACCTGTCCCAGGGGCATATCGTCGCCTTCGGTAAATATAGCTATCTCACCAAGCGAACTGACCCTTGCCGTGGGAGGCACATTACTGCGTTTGCCGTCGGCCATCGATTCGACAATAATTCCTTTTCCGCTCTGGGCTACATATTTAAAAAGCCCGCCCTGGCCCGATATGGCTAAGATTTCCTTGAGTTTCATTCCTGTATGGTTTAATGTTCGAGCAGCAAAGATAATATTTTGACGCGAACTCCACATGCTTCAGCCTCTTATTTCGACGCGAGGAGATATGTTAAAAATACCTTAAGTATTTTATTAAATTAGGCAAACCGTTTAAAAAAATGTAAATTTGCGATTAATAACAGGGTGGCAATACCCCAAATTCCGTGATGCAGATGAAGGTAATGAAATTCGGCGGCACCTCCGTGGGGTCGGCCAGTGGTATCGGCAGGGTAAAGGAAGCTGTTGCGGCGTCCGATACCGAAGTGGTTGTTGTGGTTTCGGCCCTGGGTGGCGTGACCGACCACCTGCTTACCACGGCACGCATGGCTGCCGGAGGCGACAAGTGTTATTACGATGAGTTCGTGAAGATATGCGACCGCCATACCATGTTGATCAGAGAGATTTTCCCGGACGGCAACACATGTGTGGTGGGAAAAGTGGAGGCAATGCTTACGGAGTTGGAAAACATCTTTCGCGGAGTGTACCTTATAAAAGACCTGTCGCAAAAAACGACCGACACGATACTCAGCTATGGAGAGAGGATTTCATCGACCATAATATGCGGTGTTATTCCCGACGCCGTATTGATCGACGCGCGTGGCGTAATCAAGACAAACAACCATTTTCATCGCCATATCGTGGATTTCGACGCTACCGACCGCCTTATACGCGAACGGTTCAAGACGGTGCCTAAAGTATCCATAATGCCGGGATACATAGCCTCCGATCTGACCAATGGCGATGTGACCACTCTCGGCAGGGGCGGATCGGACTATACGGCTGCGATAATAGCGGCTACGCTCGAAGCTTCGATCCTCGAGATATGGACCGATGTCGACGGGTTCATGACGGCCGATCCAAAGGTCATAAGCAATGCTTATGTGATAGAACGGCTCACGTTTGTGGAAGCCATGGAGCTTTGTAATTTTGGAGCCCGTGTGATATATCCTCCAACGATATTCCCGGTTTACCATAAAAACATACCAGTCAGGATACTGAACACCTACAACCCCGCGTCGGGGGGAACGCTTATCTCCCGCGAGAAGAGTAACGACGCCGACAAGGCGATCAAAGGTATCTCGTCGGTCGACGATACGTGCCTCATTACGATACGCGGACTCGGCATGGTCGGGGTTATCGGGGTTAACTACCGTATCTTCAAAAGTCTGGCAAAGGCGGGGATCAGCGTTTTCTTTGTTTCCCAGGCCGCTTCGGAGAATACTACCTCTATCGGCGTGCGTAATATCGACGCCGATGTGGCGGTAAAGGTGCTTGCCGACGAATTCAGGCCGGAAATAGAGTCGGGTGAAATAAACAAAATAAGGGAGGAGCGCAACCTTGCAACGGTGGCTATCGTCGGCGAGAATATGAAGCACACGCCGGGGATCGCCGGAAAACTTTTTGGAACGCTGGGCCGTAACGGGATAAATGTCATTGCTTGCGCACAGGGGGCGTCGGAGACCAACATTTCGTTCGTTATTTCCGTGGAAAGCCTGCGTAAGGCGCTGAACGTTATACACGATTCGTTCTTCCTGTCGGAGTACCAGGTGCTCAACGTATTCATAGCCGGTGTCGGGCTGGTGGGGCGCCATCTGTTGGAACAGATACGGTTGCAACAGTCGAAACTTCTATCCGACAACGCCTTGCAATTGCGAATAGTAGGCATAACCAATTCGCGGCGCTTTATCATAGACCGCGACGGGATCGATCTCGCTACGTATGAAAACGCTCTGAAAGAGTCGTCGAACCACTCCTCGCCTGAAATATTCGCTTCCCAAATCGAGCAGATGAATATTTTCAACTCGGTTTTCGTGGATTGTACGGCGAGCGAACATGTGGCGTCGATCTACAAAAGGCTGTTGGACCACAACGTTTCGGTTGTGGCGGCCAACAAAGTCGCCGCATCGTCGGACTACGGGATTTACGACTCGCTGAAGCAAACGGCACGCAAGCGTGGCATCAAATATCTGTTCGAGACCAATGTGGGAGCCGGATTGCCGATTATCAATACAATCAACGCCCTGATAAACAGCGGAGACAGGATACTTAAGATCGAGGCCGTGGTCTCGGGAACGCTCAACTATATATTCAATGTGATGAGTGATCAGATACCTCTGAGCCGTGCGATAGAGATGGCACGCGAAGCCGGTTATGCTGAGCCTGACCCGAGGATCGACCTGAGCGGAACCGATGTGATACGCAAACTGGTGATTCTCGCACGTGAGGCGGGCTATCATATAGGGCAGGGCGATATCGAACGTAAGTTGTTCATCCCCGGGAAATATTTTGCAGGGACACAGGACGACTTTTGGAGAAGCATTCCGGAGCTCGACACCCGCTTCGAAGAGGGACGCAAACGGCTCGTTGCAGAGGGGAAATGTTGGCGTTTTGTAGCCACGCTCGACAACGGAAAAGCTGAAGTCGCACTGCGTGAAGTCGACAGCAGCAGTCCGTTCTACCACCTGGAAGGGAGCAACAATGTGATACTGCTTACAACGGAACGTTATAAGGAATTTCCGATGCAGATCAAAGGCTACGGTGCCGGCGCAGGAGTAACTGCGGCTGGGGTATTTGCAGACATAATCAGTATAGCCAATATACGTTAACCCGGAGTTTGTTTGATGTCCGGACTACTGTAGGAAACCGGACAAAACGCGAGATGCCGTCTGGATTACCGGTATAAAATTCAGGTATATTTCTTACGGCTTTGATTTTTGCATGTGAGAAACTGTTTAAATTTTCTATGGAAAGTATTATAAGTTCTTCCGGGCCGCTTTTCGCGTGAAAATTTCGTTACATAGAACACCGCTATGCTCCTCTATTTTCACGCAAAAATCATCACCGGAATATACTTAAATCTTTTTCCACAGGAAAATTAAACAGTTTCTGAATCCTGGCAAGATTCATACAGGAACGTGTCGACACACTTTTATTTTAATCCGGGGTTAGCCCGATTTCCCGGGCAAACTCTAAAACGCCTACCGGTCATGAAATACATAATAATACTGGGCGACGGCATGGCCGACCGCCCTATTCCGGAACTCGGAGGTAAAACCCCACTCCAGGCGGCCCGCAAGCCAAATATGGATTATGTTGCACGCCAGGGCCGCAACGGAATGTTGCACACGATACCCCGGGGCTTTGCTCCGGGCAGCGAAATAGCCAACCTTTCGCTGTTGGGGTACGACGTCGCGAAGGTGTTCGAAGGGCGCGGTCCGCTCGAAGCGGCAGGCATGGATATTGCCATAGATGACGATGAAATAGCGATGCGTTGCAACCTGATAACCGTCGAAGCGGGGCGCATAGTCAACCACTCGGCGGGGCACATATCTACGGAAGAGGCACACCGGCTAATTGGTTTCATGCAAAAAGAGTTGGGCGGAGGCGATGTTAATTTTTTCCCGGGAGTTTCATATCGCAACCTGCTGAAGATACGCGGCGGGGATAAACGTATCGTATCGACACCGCCTCACGACGTGCCGGGGGTTCCTTTCCGCAGCGTCATGAATGGTGCGCAAACCCCAGAAGCTGCTCCTACGGCAAATTTGTTAAACTCTCTGATACTTCGATCACAGGAGATCCTTCCCGGACATCCGGTCAATGTGGAGCGGAGGGCTCGTGGCCTTGCCCAGGCCAACTCGATATGGCCATGGTCTGCCGGAAGGCGTCCTGCGATGGAAAAATTGACGGATAAATACGGAATACGCAGCGGCGTTGTGATAACGGCGGTGGATCTGATCAAAGGTATCGGTGTATATGCAGGGTTGAAATATGTCGGGGTCGAAGGCGCAACCGGGCGATACGACACTAATTACGAAGGAAAGGCGACGGCAGCAATAGAGGCGTTGCGAGGTAACGATTTCGTGTTTCTGCACGTCGAAGCCAGCGATGAAGCGGGCCATGAAGGGGATTATGACCTTAAAATCAAAACAATAGAGTACCTCGATAGCAGGATCATACAGCCCATACTGGAAGCAATCCCATCGTTTAGCGAGCCGGTGGCGATAACCATCCTGCCCGACCACCCCACCCCATGCGCACTGCGTACCCACACCTCCGATCCCGTTCCTTTCACTGTGTGGATGCCCGGCCGCGAGCCCGACAGTGTGGAATGTTTCGATGAGTTTGCCGCACAGGATGGTGCATTGGACGTTATGTCCGGCGTCGGGCTTATGAATATTCTGTTTCGAAATAATCGATGATAATATGTTGTATTACAGTACAAATAAAATCTCTCCTGATGCCACATTCAGCGAAGCGGTAACCAGCTCGTTAGCTTGGGACGGAGGGCTTTATATGCCGCGGACCATCGCACGTATCGATCCCGGGCGGATAGAGGCTATGGCTGCAATGACATTCGCCGAAACAGCTTACGAAGTTGCATCGGCCCTTTTCGGAGATGATATTCCGCGGGATGTACTGAAGGGGATAGTCGAGGAGTCGTTGACGTTCCCAACGCCGCTGGTACGTGTTACGGACAATATTTATTCCCTGGAACTTTTCCACGGCCCTACGATGGCTTTTAAGGATGTCGGAGCCCGGTTTATGGCACGTGTAATGTCATACCTTCTTTCCGGAAGCGGACGTAAGGTGCGTGTACTGGTGGCCACGTCGGGCGACACTGGAAGCGCCGTGGCTAATGGATTTCTGGGAGTCGACGGCATCGAAGTGGTGGTGTTATACCCTAAAGGCAAAGTAAGCGACATACAGGAGAAGCAATTTACCACTCTCGGGGAAAATATCACTGCGCTCGAAGTGGACGGCACCTTCGATGATTGCCAACGGTTGGTCAAGAACGCATTCCGCGACAAGGAGCTTACGGATAAAATGAATCTTACGTCGGCCAATTCGATCAATATAGCCCGGTTCCTGCCGCAATCGTTTTACTACTTCAGGGCTATGGCTCAACTTCGGGCGGGCGGGGATGTAGTGTTCAGCGTACCGAGCGGTAATTTCGGGAATCTCGCATCGGGGCTTGTGGCGAAACGTATGGGGCTTCCGGCAAAACGTTTTATAGCGGCCAACAATCGCAATGATGTGTTTTATAATTATCTACAAACGGGGAGCTATGAGCCGCGCACATCGGTGCAAACCATTGCCAATGCGATGGATGTGGGTGATCCGAGTAATTTTGTCCGGATACTTGATCTTTATGACGGTAATTTAGAGAGATTGCGGGCCGACGTTTCGGGTTGTCGTTATGATGACGTACAAATAGAGGCCGGTATCGGGCGCGTTTACCGCGATTACGGCTACCTGTGCGATCCGCACGGCATTTGCGGTTTTATGGCGCTCGAAGAGGGATTGCGTGACGGTGAAACGGGTGTTTTTCTCGAAACGGCCCATCCCGCGAAATTCACCGGGACTGTGCAAAGAGCCATCGGGCATGAAATCGGATTGCCTGAGAATCTGTGCAAATTCGCTTCACGGGAAAAAATGTCGATCCGGATAGGACCTGATTACACGGAGTTTAAAGATTTTTTATTACACAACCGATGATTACTTCAGAAAATATCCCACAGGATGATTCAACACAGGCTCTTGTTTGCCGTTGAGTTGCAAAGCCTTGATAAGGGCGGGCTTATCCATGGAGGCACGTGGCACTGTAGCCAGTTCCATCCCGGCACAAAAAACGGATACATTTTGCGACACGATCCCTACATCTATAAATCCCATATTGTCGGGATTCTCGACAACAAGTATCAAACAAACGGGAGCCTTCATCGGACGGATATCCTCTCCGCTTACAGGTACAAGCGTATGGGTGACAGGCTCATAACGATATGCCCCATCGGCAAAGCAGGCATAAAGCGTGACGTCCTGGCGATTCATGGCCGAAGGAGCCGTACGTTTACCGTCGGGGCGGTTAACCCCGTTGGCAGCCCACAACAGATCGGACATGTCTTGAGGCGTAAGTGGAGTATCGGCAAACGCCCGGGTGGATTTACGCTCGGCAAAAGCAGCCATAACGTTCTTACCCCGGGTTTTATCCGGGCTCAGCAACTTGATCACATCCATCTCCTGCGCATCGGCAAAAGAAAAAGCAAAGGCTGCGGCTAAAAATAAAAATACAGTTTTCATAGCTTATGGTATTTACAGATACACTACTACATGTTACAAATATATTCATAAATTAAAAATATCACACAATCACCGCCACGATTTGCAAAAAAATCCCGATATTGCAGCCCGTTTTGACACTTTTTGAAGACATGAAAAAACAATACAGACCTGGAACCATATGCATAGTAGGCGGATGGAATCCAAAAAAGGGCGAACCGCGACAATTGCCGATCTATCAAAGCACGACATTCAAATACGAAACAAGCGACCAGATGGCCCGCCTGTTCGACCTCGAAGAGAGCGGATATTTCTATACACGCCTACAGAACCCCACCAACGACGCGGTAGCCTCGAAAATAACCGCACTCGAAGGAGGCGTGGGCGCCATGCTTACCTCGTCGGGGCAAGCGGCGACATTCTATGCCATATTCAATATCTGTTCGGCAGGCGACCACTTCGTGAGTTCGTCGTCGATCTACGGCGGGACGTTCAACCTGTTTGCAGTGACGCTCAAGAAACTCGGTATAGAAGTCACATTCGTCGACTCCGACGCCACGGAAGAGGAACTTGCAAAGGCATTCCGCCCGAATACAAAGGCGCTTTTCGCTGAAACTGTCGCCAATCCTGAACTCAGGGTGCTCGACATCGAGAAATTTGCCCGTGTGGCACATGACCACGGAGTTCCCCTGATCGTAGACAATACGTTTCCTACCCCAATTAATTGCCGCCCGTTCGAATGGGGAGCCGATATAGTGATCCATTCCACGACAAAATATATGGACGGGCATGCAACCGCGGTGGGAGGCGCCATAGTCGACAGCGGGAACTTCGACTGGGAAGCAAATGCAGATAAATTCCCGGGATTGACCAGGCCCGACGATTCGTATCACGGACTGGTCTATACCCAAAGCTTCGGTAAAGGGGCCTACATAACGAAGGCTACGGTGCAATTGATGAGGGATCTCGGGGCCACGCAGTCACCGATGAATGCTTTCCTGCTTAACCTGGGGTTGGAGACTCTGCACCTCAGGATGGAACGCCACTGCTCTAATGCCCTTAAAATAGCACAACTACTGCAGGACGACAGCCGGGTGGCTTGGGTGAACTATCCAGGACTGGAAGGAAATAAGTATTATGGGTTGACCCGTAAATATATGCCGTCGGGATCGTGCGGAGTGGTCACGTTCGGATTGAATGGCGGACGTGAAGCCGCCATGCGTTTCATAGATTCACTCAAACTAACCTCTATAGTTACCCACGTAGCCGACGCACGGACATGCGTACTGCATCCGGCAAGCCACACCCACAGGCAATTAACAGATCAACAGCTCGCTGCCGCGGGAGTATCGCCCGACCTGATCCGCTTTTCTGTGGGACTGGAGAGCGTCGAAGATATAATGGACGACCTTACGCAGGCTCTGAGCCTCCTCTGACGGCCATCGGAAAAGGCTTGTTTGAATATTCGTGCAATAACTTCCCCGGGGCATATTTTTTCAAAAAACACCCGGGGAAGTTGTTGTTTAAGAAAAATGTATTAAATTTGCACGCTGTTTCACCGGAATTTTGCGTGAAATGCCATAATGGTGGACGTAGCTCAGCTGGTTAGAGCGTCGGATTGTGGTTCCGAAGGTCGCGGGTTCGAGCCCCGTTTTCCACCCCCAGGGAGCAGGAAATTTCCGCTCCCTTTTTTTGTTTCGATACTTTTATGATAAATGATGATTTTCGTTCGCTCGGCCTGTCGGAGCTTATGCTCGAGGCAATTGCGACAAAGGGGTTTGAGACCCCGTCCCCAATCCAACGCCTGACAATCCCGGCTCTGCTGGACGGCACCAACGACCTCATTGCGCAAGCACAGACGGGAACAGGCAAAACCGCCGCATTCGGCCTTCCGGTCCTCGACAAAATGTCTCCCTCCAAGACCGGCATCCAGGCCCTTATACTGGTGCCGACCCGGGAACTGGCACTGCAGGTCACGGAGGAATTGCTTTCGTTCAACCAGCGCAAAAAATTACACATCGCCCCCATATACGGAGGCGCTTCGATAAGCGAGCAGTTGCGACGGCTCGCCAAAGGGGTAGACATAGTCGTTGGAACACCGGGACGCATACTCGACCACATCAGGCGGGGGACACTGAAACTCGAAACGGTGCGCCATCTGATACTCGACGAAGCCGACGAAATGCTCAACATGGGATTTATCGAGGATGTGGAGGAGATAATGAGCCACACGAACGAGAACCGCCGTGTATTGCTTTTCTCAGCTACGATGCCCGACCGTATAGTCGCCATGTCGCGCAAATATATGCGCAACCCGGCAATGCTCAAAGTCGAGTCGCAGAACCTGACGGTAGACCTGACGAACCAGATATATTTCGAGGTGCGTGAAAGCGAAAAATTCGACGCCCTGACCCGCATTATAGATGTGGAGTCCGATTTTTACGGCATAGTATTCAGCCGCACCAAGGTGGGTGTCGACGAAATGGTAAACAGGTTGCTTGAGCGCGGATATGCGGCTGAAGGGTTGCATGGCGATGTGTCGCAGGCCCAGCGTGAAAAAATATTGCGCAAATTCAAGAGGAAACAAGCCAATATCCTGGTAGCTACCGATGTGGCAGCCCGCGGGATCGACGTCAACAACCTGTCGCATGTGATAAATTATTCGCTGCCGCAGGATTCTGAAAGCTATGTGCACCGTATAGGCCGCACGGGGCGTGCAGGGAATGAGGGCACGGCAATTACGTTTATTTCGAGTTCGGAACTGCGCCAGTTCGGGTACCTGCGCCGCGAAATAAAAGCCGACATCCGTAAAGAGACCCTCCCTACCCCACAGGATATCGTGGCGACTAAAAAGGCCAAAATAATAGACGACCTGAACGAGATAATCGAAACTGGCAATTACACCGACTACGATTCTATGGCGGTCGACATTCTCGGGCAACACTCACCGGAGGTCGCTCTCAGCGCTCTGCTGAGGTTGGCATTCAAAAGCGATCTGTCGGAGAACCAATACCCCGAAATACGGTCGATCAATGTGGACCGCCGTGGCAAGACGCGCCTGTTCATATCGATAGGACGTATGGACGGCTACGACGCCCGGAAACTCACCGAGATGTTGAAACGCGAATGCGGGTTAAACGACAGCCAGATAGACGACGTGAGAGTCATGGATAGCTATTCATTCGTCACAGTCCCGTTCGGTGAGGCCGACACTGTTGTGCGTAAGCTCAACCGCATGGGTAAAGGCGACAGACCGTTGGCAGGATTGGCGAAAGAGCCGAAGGCTGTCAGCGATGATGGCGGAGCATCGGACTTTGAGAAACGCCCGCCTCGCCGCGAAAGACCGAAAAGAGAGGCGCAGGAAGAGGCGAAATATCCCCCGCGCGAGGACAGGCCCGAAAGACGCCCGGCTCCGGCAGAAAAACGCGAACCGGCAAAACGACGGGAGCACACGATAGCCGAAGAAGGCAGGGAGGATATCGCACCGGTTAAGCCACGCACTAAAGCGGTGGCAAAACCACAACCTGCAGGCGTTTCCCGCAGCGGGGAACGAGATCGCACCCTGGAACATATTCCTGTGACCAAAAGTGCCAAGGCGCGTCCGGCCAATACCTTCATGACGCCGGAGGGAGAGTTCGACTGGGCGGCTTTCGAAAAGGAATATGACGAACGTGGGACAGAGGCAGGTCATGGGCGTAATGGCGGCACGGAGTCGAAAAAAAGGAGTGATAAACCTGCTGTGGCTAAGGCAGCCCGCAGCTCCAAAAATACGCCAGGGCGAAATAAGCGCAGATAGCACTGAGTTCTGCCCTGTTATGCTTGTGTGTAAAAGATAGAACGCATGATATCCGGCGGCGATTGCCCGAGGCAGGATTTTTGCGGGTATTGACGGCAGTAATCTGACAAAATGTCACCAAAAAGAGCCTCTGCCTGATGCTAAGGGCGGTTTTGTCATTCCAAACTGTCAATTTTCCGTTTGGCATACAATGTGAAGAAGAACTGTGCAAATAATGAAATATATCTGAAAACATAACTTAAACAAAATTTATCATGAATATCAAACCGTTATCAGACAGAGTTTTGATTAAGCCGAATCCTGCCGAAGAGAAGACGGCCGGGGGGCTTTACATCCCTGACACTGCAAAAGAGAAGCCGCTGGCAGGAAAAGTGATCGCAGTAGGCCCGGGAACATCGGAGATCAAGATGGAGGTGGAAGTCGGCAACACCGTTCTTTACGGTAAATATTCCGGCACCGAAGTTAACGTAGACGGCGAAGATTATATCATCATGCGCCAGAATGACATTTTTGCAATCATTTAAATTCCAAAATCGAAATGGCAAAACTGATTAAATACGACATGGAATCAAGGGAACTCCTTAAAGAAGGAGTGGACACCCTGGCAAATGCGGTTAAGGTAACCCTCGGCCCCAAAGGGCGCAATGTGATCCTCGATAAAAAATTCGGAGCCCCGCAAATCACGAAAGACGGCGTGACGGTCGCAAAAGAGATCGAGCTCGAAGACCCGTTCGTGAATATGGGCGCCCAGATGGTAAAAGAAGTAGCTTCGAAAACCGCTGATGACGCAGGCGACGGCACTACCACCGCAACCGTTCTGGCACAGGCCATTATCGGTGTGGGTGTTAAAAATGTGACAGCCGGCGCTAACCCGATGGACCTTAAGCGCGGTATAGACAAGGCAGTGGCTGCCGTAGTCGAAAACCTTCACAGCCAGAGCCAGGCTGTGGGCGACGACCTCAGCAAAATAGAGCAGGTGGCAACCATATCGGCCAACAACGATTCTAACATCGGAGGGCTGATAGCCGAAGCGATGGGCAAGGTAAAGAAAGAGGGCGTTATAACGGTGGAAGAAGCCAAAGGCACCGAGACGCATGTTGAAGTAGTTGAGGGAATGCAATTTGACCGCGGCTATATTTCGGCTTACTTCATGACCGATTCCGAAAAGATGGAAGCTGTGATGGAAAAACCCTACATCCTGATCACCGACAAGAAAGTGTCGACGATGAAGGAGATCATGGGGGTTTTGGAGCCGGTGGCGCAAAACGGACGTTCACTGCTGATAATCGCCGAAGATGTCGATGGTGAGGCTCTTGCGGCATTGGTGGTGAACAAATTGCGTGGTGCTCTCAAGATCGCTGCCGTTAAAGCTCCGGGCTTCGGCGACCGCCGCAAGGAGATGCTCGAAGATATCGCTGTCCTGACGGGCGGTACGGTAATCTCGGAAGATAAAGGTCTCAAACTCGACCAGGCTAAACTGGAGATGCTGGGTACGGCGGAGAAGGTTACGATCAACAAGGAAAATACCACTATAGTAAACGGAAACGGCACGAAAGAGGCTATCGCAGGCCGCGTGGGACAGATCCGCAAGCAGATGGAGATCTCCACTTCGGACTATGACAAGGAGAAACTCGCAGAGCGTCTGGCCAAGCTCGCCGGAGGTGTTGCGGTACTTTATGTAGGTGCAGCTACCGAGGTGGAAATGAAAGAGAAAAAGGATCGTGTAGAGGATGCACTGGCTGCGACACGCGCTGCCGTCGAAGAAGGGATAATCCCCGGAGGCGGTGTAGCTTACATCCGCGCAGTTGAAGCGTTGGCTAATCTGAAAGGTGATAACGACGACGAAACCACAGGAGTGGCTATCATTAAACGCGCAATAGAGGAGCCCCTGCGTCAGATCGTGGCAAATGCCGGCGGCGAAGGCTCGGTAGTGGTCAACAAGGTTCAGGAAGGCAAAGGTGCGTTCGGTTACAACGCCCGCACGGACAAGTACGAGGACTTGCTGAAAGCCGGCATCATCGACCCGACCAAAGTTGCACGCGTCGCTCTGGAAAACGCAGCGTCGATAGCTTCGATGTTCCTTACCACCGAATGCGTAATAGCCGATAAGAAAGAAGATAATCCCGCACCGATGAATCCCGGCATGGGTGGAATGGGCGGAATGATGTAAAAATCATCCGGTTTATATTACCTGAACGCTACGGCGGCATCGACTGATGCCGCCGTAATTTTTGGCCGCCGTTTTGTACTATGGTGTGGTATAACTAACTTTGCGGAATCCGGGAAGGAAGAGCCCGGCATTTAGAAACTCTTTCTCAGAAATAGATTTCAGGATATGCAGGAATATAAGGATAACGACAATGCCACTATAGACGAAATCGCCTCGCAGGAATATAAGTGGGGGTTCACTACCGATATCGAGACCGAAACAATCCCCAAAGGGCTCGACGAAGATGTCGTAAGGCTAATTTCGCAAAAAAAAGGCGAACCCGCATGGATGACCGCACGCAGACTCGAAGCATTCAGGCACTGGCGGCAGATGTCTATGCCGCGGTGGGCGCACCTCGATATCCCGGAAATCGATTTTCAGGACATAATATACTATGCTGCGCCTCGCACCGCGCCGAAATACAACAGCATGGACGAGGTGGATCCGCAGCTAAAGGAAACTTTCGACAAACTGGGTATACCCCTTGAGGAGCAAATGGCATTGGCCGGAGTGGCTGTAGATGCGGTCATGGACTCTGTCTCGGTGAAGACCACTTTCAGGGATACCCTCTCGGAGATGGGGGTGATATTCTGTTCGATGAGCGAAGCCATAAAGGATTACCCGGAATTGATAAAAAAATATCTGGGCAGCGTCGTGCCCTATACCGATAATTTTTATTCGGCGCTGAACGCCGCTGTTTTCTCCGACGGTTCGTTTTGCTATATTCCCAAAGGGGTTCGTTGCCCGATGGAACTGAGTACCTATTTTCGTATCAATGCGGCCGGGACAGGCCAATTCGAACGAACGCTGATCGTCGCCGACGAAGGGTCGTATGTGAGTTATCTGGAAGGATGTACGGCTCCGCAACGCAATGAAAATCAACTACATGCGGCAGTGGTCGAAATTGTGGTGATGAAAGATGCCGAAGTTAAATACTCCACCGTGCAGAACTGGTATCCCGGAGATAGGAACGGTGTGGGCGGCGTCTATAATTTCGTGACCAAACGGGGTATATGCAAAGGCGAAAATGCCCGTCTTTCGTGGACGCAGGTCGAGACAGGTTCGGCTATAACATGGAAATATCCGAGCTGTATTCTGGCGGGAGACAACTCGTCGGGTGAATTTTACTCCGTGGCGCTGACCAATAATCATCAACAGGCCGACACGGGTACGAAGATGATCCATCTGGGGCGCAACACACGCAGCCGTATAGTCTCGAAGGGCATTTCAGCAGGCCAAAGCCAGAACAGTTACCGCGGATTGGTGAAAGTGGCTGCCAAAGCTGAAGGAGCGCGCAACTACTCGCAATGTGACTCGTTGTTGATCGGTAGTCGTTGCGGTGCCCACACTTTTCCGTATCTCGATGTGGCCAACCCGGGCGCTATCGTCGAACATGAGGCGAGTACGTCGAAGATCAGCGAGGATCAGCTATATTACTGCAACCAACGCGGGATATGCACCGAAGACGCCGTGGGCCTGATCGTCAACGGTTATGCTAAAGAGGTCCTCAATAAACTGCCGATGGAATTTGCCGTGGAAGCACAGAAGCTACTGACCCTGAACCTCGAAGGCACTGTGGGATAAAGTTGGGGCATCACTCGATACGCAAGCGTACTTTATGGGCCCGGGATTTTCGTCGAAAAGAGACCAGAAAGAAACGATAAATATTTTGAGGCGCCCATGCCATATTTCCACAGGAAATTTAGACATTAACGCGCCTTAGTTGTTGTTCGGGATAATGCTTAAAAGTTTTTCCAGCATCGCGTCTTTGCCCGTAAGATAATCTTTGGCAATAAAATGGATCGGAATATCCGGCATTATAACTCCATCCACAGCCTTGGTATACTCGTCAATCTCAGTTGTTGATATTGATTGGGCAACCAATAACGCAGGCAATATCTCCCCACCCCGAATCGCTTCGCCGTATTTTAAAGCGTTACGCATCAACGGTTCCCCAACCAACGCCGCCGCACCGTTATATTGCAGGGCATTCACAAAAGATGCAGCTACAGATCCTGTGTAGCGGCTAACCATCACATAGTAATTCATGCCACCGACATACATTTTCGGGTCGGTCTTGAACTCTTTCACCAGATATTTGTCCGGGATGTCGACCAATGTTCCGATCATATCAGGCGTGATGAATTTGTAATCTTCGAGCGTCTGTGTGGATACCTTTAATTTCTGACTTTTGATATAGGGCACGACAGGCCGGTCGATGAATATCGAGAGCAATTTGTCGAACGCATGTCCGTTGCCTCCGGGATTGGTGCGCAAGTCGAGGACTACATTTGTGCACCCGTTTTTCTTGAAATCCAATATGGCATTACGGATTATCCCGATAAGTCTTGTGTTGACAGGATAGAATTTTTTGATTTGTATATATCCGCACCTGGCTTCGGGGAATGTTTGTATGTTGTATTCCTCGTCCATCAGCCGCCTGTTGAGCTCTTTGTCGTCAGGGTGGAGGCCCGTTGTCTCGAATTCCATCTCTTTGCCCTCCCTTACGAGCCTGACTTGAAACTTATCGACCGCAAAACTGTAATAATAGTAGAGCATAAATTGCAGGGGAGCCGCATAACGATCTGCGTAGTTGTATTTCATATACTCAGGCATGGTAACGCCGTTTATCGAAAGAATCATATCTCCCTTCTTAAAGAGCGGGTCAAAGGAGTTGCAGACTACTATCGTATCGTTGATATTCAATGTGCGGAACATGAGCCTCCGGCTCCCTGGAGAGCTGTTGAACTTCTTGGAGTTCCTGTACTCGTTGCCGGTGGCGAGAGCTGCCACTACCCTATAGTGTGGGTCTTCGTTTTGCAGCCAATCGAAATAGGGCTTCCAAACGTAGAAATAGTCAGCGGTCAGCAGGGTGTCGCTACCCAACATACGCCGCCGCCAGTTAATTTCGCTGAGGATCTCCCGCTCAGTTTCCGGCGTGAGGAGCAAGTCGAAAGCCGGATGCTCCGGTATGCGGTAAAGCACCGTCCAATCCTCTTTCTGAACGATGCGTACATCGAGAATGATTAGCGAACGGTTAGGAATGCGGAAGGCAGCAAGGACTTCAGGCTATCCCGGCTGTCTGGTTCATGCCTTGAGACAGCACCATTTGCTGCAACATGCAATATTGCAGCAAATATAGTAACCCAAATATACCTCATGAAAGCCGGAGATTTTAAATGACATCCGAAGATCAATAAATCCATAAAAAATTCATTGATTTTCAGGGCAATAAATGTTCTGTCGCGCTTGGTGTGATGCGTTTTAGTGATATAAATCAGGTGGTGTGTATCGCCTCACCGAGCGCCGATGCCGCAGCTTCGGGGATACCTTCGCTCATAGTGGGATGCGGATAAACCGTTTTAAGTATCCCGTGAGCTGTTACTTCGAGGTTTTTTCCCAGCGTAACACCCGAGACCAACTCCGTAACCCCTGTCCCGACCATGTGGGTGCCCAAAAGCCGGTCGTTGGAAGCATCGAATATCAACTTGACGAATCCGTCGCGGTCGCCCATAGCCGTGGCCTTACCCGACGCAGTGAACGGGAAACGTCCCACCTTAACCGTATATCCTTTGTCCGTACACTCTTTTTCTGTAAGCCCCACCGATGCGACCTCCGGATTGGTATAGGTACACGATGGTATTGCCGTGACATCTACCGGAGCAGGATCGAGTCCGCAGATTTTTTCAACACAGACAATAGCCTCGGCCGAAGCAACATGGGCCAACGCCGGTGATGAAACTATGTCGCCTATCGCATAAATCCCCGCGACATTGGTACGCCCGAAGCCGTCCACCACAATTTTATCCCTCTCCACAACCACACTCAGTGCTTCGAGCCCGAGGTTCTCGATATTCGATTTTATCCCTACAGCCGAAAGTACTACCTCGGCTTCGAGTGTCTCCGGGCCTTTTTTGCTCTCCACCTCCACATGGCACATACCGCTGACATGGTCGAACGAAACAGCCTTTACCGTGGTGGAAGTCATCACTGTGGCACGCAACTTCCTGAATGACCGCTCCATATATTTCGACACCTCCTCATCGGCCAGAGGCAGTATCGTGGGGAGATACTCCACAATAGTGACCTTCACTCCGAGCAAAGCGTAGAAATTGGCAAATTCGCATCCTATTGCTCCCGAACCGATCACGATAATACTCTGTGGCATGCGTGTCAGCGCAAGCGCCTCGCGCGAAGTAATGATACGCTCGCCATCGACCGGTATAAAAGCCATGTCACGCGGACGGGCTCCCGTGGCAAGAATTATGTGGGCGGCTTCGATCACCGACTCCGATCCGTCGCGGCTGAGGACAACCTTCACCCTACCCTCGCCTTCGAGCGATGCGCGTCCGCTGATAACCTGGATGTTATTCTTTTTAAGCAGGAATTCCACGCCTTTGCTCATCGTGGCGGCCACCGTACGGCTACGCCCAACCATCGCTTCGAGATTGGCTTTGGCCGGCACCTCAAGATCGACACCGTAGGTCGCAGCTGAAGCCATATATCCGTAAACATGGGCGCTCTTGAGTAGAGCTTTAGTTGGAATACATCCCCAATTGAGGCAGACGCCGCCCAGTTCCGCCTTCTCTACGACAGCCACGCTTTTACCCAATTGCGATGCGCGTATCGCCGCAACATAGCCCCCGGGGCCGCTGCCTATAACTACAATATCATATTTCATATCCATATCGAAATTTGAGCCCGGGCAATGCCTGCTTTTTGGCAACTCCCAGGGACACGACACACCCTATTTTACTTCTTTCAGCACCTCGCCGTTATCTTCGCTCACGGCGCGTTTCCACTTATCGTTATAACCCGGGAACTCGGGCATCACCGGAATCCCCACCCCGTGGCCGTTGTCCTCAAAAACACCGTCCTTCTCTTTCTTGACATTACCGTCGATATATTTCACCAACAGGTAGCGGTCGAGCTCCACCCAGATATTGAACATTTCCCGGGCTGTATTCACACTGTAATCGGTCAGGAAATCTATTGCCTTTTGCGGATTGGTTTTATAAAGCAATTGTGCCGCGGCATCGACCGCGGGCGTGCGTTCTATGTGCGAGTTCTCCCAGGCATTCACCACCTTCATTATATCGGCACTTATGCGGTCGTAGCGCAGGTAAGCGAAGTTTGTAACGCGGTTGAAAATCCAAAACGCCGATGTGGGAGAATATTGTGTCATCGCACCGTTGCCTTCGGCAAAACATTCGGGTACGCGCTTCGACGAACAATAGATAGGCGTCAGGCACGATGTCCCGGCGTCGTCGACCCCGAACCAGTTGATGCACCCTATCGGGTCGGGAAGCCAACTGCGGGCCTGGGAAACGAACCAGAATCCTGTTTGCTGTGTCGCCACAGCCCTTTCGTTGAGATAACCAACACCATCGACCTCGAAATGCATCGGCCTCCAACGATAAGGCAGGTTGTGCCCGCCGGCACCTATGTCGTTGCACATATCCATCGGGGTTCCCTCGTAATGGTCGCGCATCATATCCATGACCTGTTTCAATGATACTTTCTCCGAAGGCTTGACATATAGTGGCATCCGGTTTTTCGGATTCTTGCCCATTGCATAGTCGAGGAAAGCGTCCATACCCGGAGCCATTTTGCGGAAAACGCTCCAAACCCTCGCTTCACAACCCCGCATCGTGCCGAACTCGAGAGGAGCATATGTGTCGGAAAAACTGAACCCCGAATCCGGGCCGTCGTAATAGCCCATCTCGCGGGCAAACGATATCACATCGTCGCTGTAAAGGCAGTTTGCCGGGTCTTTACGGGGAAGGTTGGTGATGCGGGCCTGATTGGCATGCGCAGAAACGTAGCCGTCGGGAATTTTCACCGCCACCCATACGGCGCCTTTACGGACATTCTTCCCGTCGACTATTTTAGTCCCCTTGCCTATCATCTCCAAAATCCAAACCTCATTGGGATCGGCTATCGAAAACGATTCGCCGCTCGAAGCATAGCCATGCTCCGCAATGAGCGAGGTGATCACTGAAATAGCCTCACGGGCTGTTTTGGCCCGCTGCAACGCGATATAGATCAACGATCCGTAGTCCATAACACCGGTCGAGTCTTCCAGCTCGGGACGTCCTCCGTAAGTCGTTTCGGCTATCATCAACTGGTGTTCGTTAACATTACCTATTGTTTGGTATGTATGGGCCACCTGGGGTATTTCACCCAGGTAACGACCTGTGTCCCATTCGTATATCTTAAGCATTTCCCCTTTTTTATAATCCCGCGCAGGACGGAAATACAATTCGCCGTAAAGCGTGTGAGAATCTGCGGCATAGGTTATCATAGTAGACCCGTCGCTCGAAGCGCCTTTGGTCACCAGAATGTTGGTACATCCTTCGGAAGGCTGCGGAACCACGGCAAACAATAGTGCCGTGGTAGTCAGGATAAGTTTTTTCATATCGTTTTTATTTGTTCGCAATCAACAAAAATATGAATATATTTGTAAATAAAAAACCTGTCATGGGGATTGCCGACAGAATAGTATCGATCAGAAAAAAATTGCCAGCCGGAGTAACGCTTGTGGCTGTGTCGAAGACACATCCCCCCGGCGACATCATGGAAGCTTACCGTGAGGGACAACGCGACTTCGGGGAGAGCCGTCCACAGGAGATGTGCGCCAAGCATGAACAACTGCCACAAGACATACGATGGCATCAGATCGGACACCTTCAAACGAACAAGGTGCGAAGTATTATCCCATTCGTACACCTCATACATTCCGTAGATTCACAGCGGCTGCTCGATGTGATCGACCGCGAGGCAGCCAGGGCGGAACGCCGTGTGGGGGTACTTCTGGAGGTTCGCATTGCCGTGGAAGAAAGCAAACACGGTTGGGACGCAAAGGATCTGGAGGCGTATATATCCGGCGGGCAGTGGCGGACGCTCGAACACGTAGATATACGCGGAATGATGGCCATTGCCTCGAATACAGGCGACATGCGGCAGGTGCGGGGTGAATTTCGCGAGGTGAACCGCATGTTTACCGAAGCAAAAGCCACATTAGGCCCGCAGTTCGACATTTTGTCTCTGGGCATGACTTCGGATTATGGCGAAGCGATAGAGGAAGGCAGCACGATGGTGCGAATAGGCAGTCTGATCTTCGGCCAGAGGTAACAACCCGATTGTCTGACGGTATGACGCCCGATTGGCATGGATAATGTATAGAAAGTGATGCGATCCGGGTAAAATTCCCGATGACTTTGGAGTATATTGTATATTCACTACAAATCAAACATATAATGAAGAAACTGTTTGCATCTATTATCCTGATGTCTATTTTTTATCCGGCCAAAGCCCAGCAGCCCGATACGGTAAAATATTGGACCCATACCGGTACCGCGGGAATCAATATGTCGCAGGTAAGCCTCAGCAACTGGGCGGCAGGCGGCGACGGTTCGCTGGCCTTCGACCTCGGATTCGCATACAGCCTCGATTATAAAAAGGATAAAAGGATATGGAACAACCGTTTGGAACTGGGATACGGACTAAACCGCACCACGACAAACGGAACGCGCAAAACCAACGACAAGATCTACCTCTCGTCAACTTACGGCTACAAAATATCGAAGTATTGGTACGCCAGTACTTTCATGAATTTCAATACACAGTTCGCCCAAGGATACAACTATGATGTGGATCCAGACAATGTCATATCACAGTTCATGGCTCCGGGTTATCTGACTGCGGGGGTGGGATTTACATACACCCCCAATAAATGGTTTACAGCCACATTGTCGCCTGCGGCATGGCGCGGCACTTTTGTACTCAGCGACAACCTGTCTGAGGGGGGAGCCTACGGAGTCACACCGGGAAAACATATGTTATCGGAATTCGGGGCAAATGCCACAGCCGAAGCCAAATATGAATTTCTGCCCAATATGACGGTATATTCCCGTCTCACTCTATTCTCGAATTACCTCGAAAAACCGCAAAACATCGACATGACATGGGACACTCAAGTGGTTATGAAGATCAACAAATGGTTTTCGGCTAACCTGACTTTCAGCATGATTTACGACGACGACACAAAAATCATGAAAAAGGACGGCACGTCGTCGCCGGCGTTGCAAATCAAAGAGGTGCTCGGGGTTGGACTTATGGCTACATTCTAAGAGGGTCTGCCTCAGGCAAAGTAAGGAGTGGCGACGTATCACGGCCTCCCATTTATATAAATTTTACTTATAGTATCATAAAAATATATTATAACCGCAATGGATTATATCATATTTTTTTAACTTACCTTTGTCAATGAGCAAAACGCATGAGGGGTAAAAGGTCCCGGCGACAGAATAACCAAGTAACTATAAATGATATGAAAAAGAGTGTAAAAGGTACACGTACCGAACAGAATCTATTGAAAGCATTTGCAGGCGAATCACAAGCTCGCAACCGGTATACTTTCTTTGCAAGTGTAGCGAAGAAAGAAGGATACGAGCAGATCGCCGGGGTATTCACCGAAACAGCCGAGCAGGAAAAAGAGCATGCCAAGAAATTTTTCAAGTTCCTCGAAGGAGGAATGGTCGAGATTACGGCTTCATATCCGGCCGGCGTGATATCGACCACTGCCGATAATCTGAAAGAGGCTGCCGAAGGTGAACTCGAAGAGTGGGGATCGCTTTATCCCGATTTTGCAAAAGTTGCCGACGAGGAAGGGTTTCCGGTGATCGCCGCGACATTCAGGGCTATCGCAAGGGTCGAGGCCGAACACGAGGCGCGTTACCGCAAGTTACTCCAGAGGGTGGTCGATGACAAAGTATTCGAGCGCGACGAGCCCATCGAGTGGCAGTGCCGCAACTGCGGATATGTACACACAGGTAAAGAAGCTCCAGCCGAGTGTCCCTCGTGCAACCATCCGCAGGCGTATTTCGAACCGAAGAAGACCAATTATTAGAATTAGAAAGAGAGTCTGGAAGATTTTATCCAGCCATTGAAAAACAACACGGCCCCGAATTATGAATTCGGGGCCGTGCCATATATGGCAATAGCCGGCTTCTACCACCAGATAGCGTAAAGGAACACCAATATGGCAATTATGCCGGCTGCACCAACTTTAAATGCCGTGGTTGTTTTAAACAACTCTTTAGGATACGACACCTTCATATTGTCGACCGGCTTATTCTCGATCAATGCGAACAAAACTATCAACCCCAGGCACATCAGGAATACGATTCCCATGCGATCCATAAACGGCAAGCCCGGCACCAACCAGTAGAACAGCCCGGAAAATACGAATGTCCCCAACGCCGCTGCCAACGCCCCGTTGGAAGTCGCCCGTTTATAGAAGAATCCGGCAAGGAAAATTGCCAACGCCCCGGGGCTTACGAAACCGGTGAATTCCTGAATATACTGGAACGCTTGATCAAGATTGCTCAGCACCGGAGCCACAAGGCACGCTATGCCTATGGCCACGATGCTCGTTATGCGCCCGGTCGTCACCAAGTTGCCCTCCGAGGCCCCTTTATTGATAAATGGTTTATATATATCGAGCGTGAATATCGACGAAATGGAGTTCATCATCGAAGCCAGCGAACTGATTATGGCCGCTACCAGAGCGGCGAAGGCCAAGCCGCGGACTCCAGTAGGTATCATCGACAAAAGCACCGGATAAGCGTTGTCAGGCTTGCCTATGTCCGGTATCATCCCGTCTTTGACCATAACGAAAGCTATGATACCGGGAATTACCACAATCAACGGAAGCAGCAATTTGAGATATCCTGCAAATATAAGCCCCTTTTGCGCCTGGTCGATAGATTTTGAGGCCAACGCACGCTGGATGATATACTGGTTGCATCCCCAGTAATATAGATTCGCCACCCAAAGCCCCCCTATAAGCACTCCCAGGCCCGGCAATTCCTTATACGACGGATGCGACTTGTCGAGTATCATATCAAATTTTCCGGGAGCCTTGTCCGCCAGTTCTTTGATTCCGCCCCACACGTCTCCCTCACCCAACATCTTAAAGGCCACATATGTAGTGACCAGTCCTCCTCCGATAAGGAAAACCACCTGTATGACATCAGTCCATGCCACCGCCTTAAGGCCGCCGTAAATTGAGTAACCCACGGCAAAAAGAGCGAGTCCGATAATACCCCACATAAGGTCGACACCCATCATATTATGTATGGCGAGCGCCCCTAAATAGAGTATCGAAGTGAGGTTGACAAATACGAATACCGCCAGCCAGAAAATAGCCATAACGCTCTTCACCCTCGTGTCGAAACGGTGCTCAAGGAACTGCGGCATCGTATAAATCCCGCGATGCAGGTAGATAGGCAAAAAGAACATGGCCACTATAACCAGAGTCAAAGCCGCCATAAACTCATAGGAGGCTATCCCCATGCCTATTGCAAAGCCCGAACCCGACATGCCGATAAACTGCTCGGCACTTATGTTCGATGCTATCAGTGATGCCCCCACAGCCCACCAGGGCAGAGCCTTGCTGGCCAGAAAATAGTCCTTGGAGTCTTTCTTGACTCCTTTTTTCTCACGCGAAACCCACAATCCGAGGCCTACCACGAGTACGCAGTAAACAACGAAAATCAAAATGTCAAGTAGTTCGAACTTCATGCCGATCTGTTATTTGGTTAGTTTGGTTGTTTAGGACATCGTTTGCCGGTCCTGTAGCGAGGAGATACCTGTCTGTCATCGCTTATAAGCGACGCATAAAACAATATCACACTACATCGAACCTGTAAATGATCCTCTCGTTGTAAATTTCGCCCGCCGTCAACACCTGGGATGGGAATCCCGGCCGGTTTGGGGCGTCTGGAAATCCCTGGCACTCTATCGCTACCCCATCCCGGTTGCCATACCGCCGCCCTCCTTTACCCATAGGAGCACCCGAAAGCCAGTTCCCCGAATATACCTGCACTCCCGGCTGCGTTGAAAACACAGTCATCCTGCGGCCACTCACCGGGTCATAGAGCGATCCGACCTCCGCCAGTTCGCCTTTCTGCCAACCGGCCACCACCCAGCAATGGTCGTAGCCCGTGCCTATACGCAACGCATCGAACCCGGCCCCGATATCACGCCCGATCTCCTTCGCTTCACGAAAATCCATCGGGGTATCCGCCACCGGAGCCACTACGCCCGTGGGGATCTGCCCTTCGTCGGTAGGCAGATAGTTCGAAGCATTAAGTTGCAACAACTGCCCAAGGACACTACCCGACCCTTCACCGCGCAGGTTGAAATAAGCATGGTTGGTAAGGTTCACCACCGTGTCGCCGTCGCAGCGGGCATAAAATCCTATTTCAAGCTCATTGTCGTCACTCCAGTCGTAAACCACTTCCACACCCAGTTCCGCCGGATATCCCTGGTCGCCGTCGGGACTCACCAACGAAAAGACCACCCGGTCGGTCTCCACACGTGATCCCCACAATCTGTTGCCGAATCCGGCGGGTCCTCCGTGAAGATGGTTACGCCCATTGTTGACAGGCAGATTGTATTCCACACCATTGAGGGAGAATCGTCCGCCAGCAATGCGGTTGGCGTAGCGGCCCACACTTTTTCCCATGGCCGGCGCATCGGAAATATAACTTTTCCAGTCGTTATACCCCAGAACGACATCTTCGACCGACCCGTCGCGTCCCGGTACTCCTATAGCGACTATCGCCGCGCCGATATTCGTCAACCGCACATAAGCCCCGCCACGATTGCGCATCGTATACAAGACAACCACTTCGCCATCCGGCGTAAATCCCCAGATGTTCTGCTCTATTTCCATAGTTGTTCGGGATAAACCCCGGCGTCGATCAACTCCCTGAGATTGCGCTCGACCATAGGCTTATCCTCTTTGTAAGTCACGCCGAACCAGCTGGCACCGGTGGAAAGGACCTTCATGTCCGCCGTTTTGGTTGCGATAAGGTGGTTGATCATGAAGCCGGTAAAAAATTCGGCTTTCAGATTATCGGCATTCTTCTTAAGGAAATCCACAAAATAATCGGCCGAATAGTCGAAATAATCGGGTGTGAAACCGAACATATTCATCGACACGGGAGTGTTATCAGGCAGTATCTGGTAACCGTTGACCTCGTCGTTAGAGACTATCCGTCCGTTTTCGCGCGAAATTTTCAGGTGTTCGGTAATGCGCGTAAGATACCCACCGTCATTGGTTTCGCATACCCCGCGCGACACGGTACCATGTTCCGACAACGTTTTCGACAACTCGTAACCGACCATGCAATAGTGGTTGCGGCTGCCTTCGAGGCCGGTAAGATACCTGGCCATTTCAATATATGCATTGGCCCCGTAAAAATCGTCGGCATTGATTATGGCAAAAGGCTCGTTGATAACTCCGCGAGCCATCAACATGGCATGGTTGGTGCCCCATGGTTTTACACGACCTTCCGGCACGGTGAATCCCTCCGGCAGGCTGTCGAGTTCCTGGAATACGAATTCCACCCCGATCTTACCGCCGAAACGTTCGGTATTGAATATTTCGCGGAACTCTTTCTCGAAACTGTGGCGTATCACAAACACCACTTTGCCGAATCCGGCCCGTATGGCGTCATAAACCGAATAGTCGATAATGGCTTCGTTGTTCGGGCCTATGCCGTCCATCTGTTTCAAAGAGCCGTAGCGCGAGCCCATACCGGCTGCAAGTACCAATAATGAAGGTTTGATCATGATCTTAAAATATATTTTACAGTTGATTTATTTTTGCAATTGCACAAATATACAAACATGGCACAAAAGTATCGTTATTAAACTACTTTAGAAACTTAATATGTGTTTTTTCTGTAAAGTTTAACCGGAGCGGGAAATGATTCCGGTTAAAAGGAGTACATTTGTGTATCTATTCTACATGTGTGGTATATATGGTGCCCAACGTGACTTATTTAGATATCAGACTATGAAATCCAAACATAATTACGTCTATTTTCTGCAACACCTCAATGAAAAGCATCGGTTGAGCATTCGTGACCAGCATAACGACCAGGAAATATGGTATATGCATATAAGTCCGCTGAGGGCATTGGCCGGATTGCTGGCGTTGATATTGCTGCTGTTTGTCATAATTCTCTTTACGGTGGCCTATACTCCGGTGCTCGACCTTATTCCGGGCTATCCAGGCAACAAATCACGAGAAATGTTGTTACAAAATATTCTCCGGCTCGATTCGATGGAGAAAGAGATGCAGTACATGCAGCTCTACTGCGACAATGTATCATTGATAATGGAGGGCAAAACCCCTGTTGTCCGCAACCCGGCCCAGAGCGGCGATTCTTTGAGGGCTATACAATCGGAGCGGGTGGCACCCAACCGTGAAGACTCGCTTTTACGCGCCCAGATGGAGGGTTCGGGGCCATACAGCCTGAGCGAGCACGCCAGGCAGCGCCGGAGCTCACGCACCGGGATCGAACTTCTTGCTCCGGTAAAAGGAGTAATCGTAACTGAATTTAATCCCAAAGAGAATCGTTTCGGAGTGGGTATAACCGCTGCATCCAACCAGCAGGTAATCGCCGTAGCCGACGGAACGGTAATCTCGTCGGAATGGACCCCGGACAATGGCTATGTTATACAATTGCAACATAATTCCAATCTGGTGTCGATATACCGCAACAGCTTCCAGTCACTACGTGGCGTGGGATCACGGGTAAAAGCCGGAGAGGCGATAGGATATACGGGAGAGGGTGTGGCAGGAGAGAAGAGCAAGGGATTGCTGGTATTTGAGTTATGGTATAACGGCACACCGGTGGATCCGAAGGGGTATATTGCATTTTAGAAATGGGAAGACAAAGAATAGCCATCCTGGGATCGACCGGGTCGATAGGCGAGCAGACACTCGACGTGATAAGGCATAACCGCGAACTTTTCGAAGCGACGGTGCTGACGGCCAACGGTTCGTGGCGTAAACTGGCGCAACAGGCGTTGGAGTTCGAGCCGGATGCTGTGGTAATAGCATCGAAAAATCATTATGCCGACCTGAAGGAGGCGCTGTCGGGAACATTGGTTAAAGTTTATGCGGGCGAAGATGCCATACTGCAGGTGGTTCGCGGAGATGGCGTAGATACGGTAGTTAATGCACTGGTGGGTTACGCAGGCCTGGGGCCTACGGTGAGCGCCCTCGATGCCGGGAAAAAGGTGGCACTGGCTAATAAGGAGTCGCTGGTCGTGGCCGGTGATATAGTCATGCGCAAGGCTATGGAGCGCCGTCTGCCGATAGTGCCGATAGACTCGGAGCACTCGGCTATATTCCAGTGCCTTGCCGGAGAGGTCAGCCCGTACGATAAGATCATACTCACCGCATCGGGAGGCCCTTTCAGGAACACCCCTATGGAGGAACTGGCTTCCGTGTCGGTCGAAAGCGCCCTCAACCATCCGAATTGGAAGATGGGCAACAAAATAACCATAGATTCGGCGACGATGCTCAACAAGGGCTTCGAGGTTATCGAGGCGCACCACCTGTTCGGGGCTCCGCTTTCAAAAATAGAAGTTCTTATACATCCGCAGTCCATAGTGCATTCCATGGTGGAGTTCGCCGACGGGGCGATCAAGGCCCAACTGGGTACCCCCGACATGCGCCTGCCGATACAGTACGCCCTCACATATCCCCACCGGTTCCCATTGCCCGAGGTAAGCCGCCGCTTCAATTTCATGGAGTGTGGTGAATTGACGTTCCTGCCCGTAGACATGAGGCGCTACCCCTGTCTGGAACTGGCATTTGAAGCGCTCAGGCGCGGCGGCAACACGGCATGTGTGCTAAACGGAGCCAACGAAGTGGCCGTCGCCTCGTTCCTTAACGGAAGGATTGCATTCACAGACATTGCGAAGGTATTGGAAAAGTGCCTCGCCGAAGCTACCTTTGTCTCTTCGCCATCGCTCGACGACCTGGCGCAAAGCAATAGCGAGTCGAGGGAGTTGGCTCTAAAACATATAGGATAAAAACAATACGATGGAAATAGTAATTAAAATTCTGCAATTCATAGCGAGTTTCTCGCTGCTGGTTATAATCCACGAGTTGGGTCATTTTATGTTCGCACGGATGTTCGGCATACGCGTGGAGAAATTCTATCTTTTTTTCGACCCGTGGTTTTCGCTACTTAAATTCAAATATAAAGGCACAGAATATGGTATAGGCTGGATCCCGTTCGGAGGGTATGTCAAGATTGCCGGCATGATCGACGAGTCGATGGACCTGGAACAGATGAAGCAGCCGGCCAAACCGGACGAATTCCGTTCGAAACCGGCGTGGCAGCGCCTGTTGGTGATGGTTGGCGGTGTGACGATGAATGTCGTCCTGGCCCTGTGTATCTACACGGGCATGAATTATGCGTGGGGCAAGAGTTATTACACGCCCGAAGAGATGAAGTTCGGTTACACGTTCAACGAACTGGGACACGAGATAGGATTCGAAGACGGCGACATACTGCTTGAAGTAGACGGGAAACGTTATGATGACTTTACGAAGCTGCTCGCGGCTCTTGTTATCGACAACGCCTTTAAGGTTAGTGTGGAACGTAATGGCAAGATGTGTGACGTGTACATAACGGACGAATACCGTCCGCTGCTTATAGACAGCAAGGACTTTATCTCGCCGCGCATGCCGTGCATAATCAAGGAGGTTACGCCGGGCATGGCGGCCGCCGGAGCGGGCTTTATGGCCGGCGACACCATCGTTGCACTGAATGGTGAAGCGAAATATGACGTGGAGAGATATCTGGAGGCATTTCAGACAATGAAGGGCAGCCTGATCGCCCTTACCGTGGGACGCGACTCGGCGGGTATTGCAATCCGCAAGACGTTGGATGTAACTCTCGACGGCGAAGGGCGTATCGGGGTCGGAATAACTCTATTCAACGAACTGATCCCTCTGCATACGGAAAAATACACGTTCTGGGAGTCGATTCCCGCTGCATTTGCACGTACCGGCGAAGAGATAGGTAACTACTGGAAACAGGTGAAAATGATAATCAGGCCCGAGACCGGCGCCTACAAATCTCTCGGCGGCGTGATCTCGATAGGCAGCATATTCCCCGGCCATTGGGACTGGTACGGGTTCTGGCGCATCACGGCATTCCTGTCGATAGTGCTGGCGGTGATGAACATTCTGCCGATCCCGATGCTCGACGGCGGTCATGTCCTGTTCCTTTTATACGAGGTCGTAACGCGGCGCAAACCGAGCGACCGGTTTATGGAATACGCCCAATGGGTAGGATTGATCATCGTCATGTCGCTTATTATTTACGCTACAGGAAACGACATATACCGCTTTTTTATAAAATAACTTTCACGAGCCCGGCTCTTTGTACATTCGATACGCTTGGCATTGTGTTCATCCGTAGTGTTTGCTCCGGATCGGTTTTCCATACAGGACCATGCCGAAAATGAATAAATTAAGACAATATGTCGAAAGTCAAAAAAGCATATTTTTGCCGGGAATGCGGACATGAGAGCCCGAAATGGTTGGGTAAATGCCCGTCGTGCGGCGAGTGGAACACCTTTGCCGAGGAAGTCATCCGGAAAGAGCCGTCGAACGGAGCCGCGGCAATGGTGCGCACCGTGGCGGCGAAGCCCGTTCCGATAGCGGAGATAACTCAAGAGCAACAGCAGCGCATAGATTTACGCAATGCGGAAGTGAACCGCGTCCTGGGCGGCGGGCTGGTTCCCGGATCGCTGGTGTTGCTGGGAGGCGAGCCGGGCATAGGCAAATCGACCCTGACACTACAATTGGCACTCGGGGCGACAGGGCTAAAAACACTCTACGTGTCGGGAGAGGAGTCGCCGCAGCAGATTAAAATGCGGGCGTCGAGGATCGATGCATCAAATCCAGATTGCCTGGTGTACGCCGATACTTTGCTCGAAAATATCCTTTCACAGGCTGGAGAGCTTAAACCAGACATCCTGATAATCGACTCCATCCAGACGGTCTACACCGAGATCATCGACTCTTCGCCCGGCAGTGTTTCACAGGTACGCGAGTGTGCCGCGGCGCTTCTGAAATTTGCTAAAACCACGATGACTTCGGTTTTCATCATAGGCCATATCACGAAGGATGGATCAATAGCGGGCCCGAAGATATTGGAACACATAGTCGATGTGGTGCTCCAGTTCGAAGGAGACAACAATAACATTTACAGAATTTTACGCGGCATAAAAAATCGTTTCGGAGCCACATTTGAGATCGGTGTTTTCGAAATGTTGTCGACGGGGCTCCGGGAGGTGGCCAATCCGTCGGAGATACTGCTGTCGCACTATGACGAACCCCTGAGCGGCATCGCTGTCGGGGCGGCTGTAGACGGGATACGACCATATCTGATCGAAACCCAGGCGCTGGTAAGCAACGCGGCATACGGCACTCCACAACGTTCGGCCACAGGATTCGACCTAAAGCGTCTTAATATGCTTTTGGCGGTGCTTGAAAAGCGGGTCGGGATGAAGATGTTCTCGAAAGACGTGTTTTTGAATTTTGCAGGCGGCTTTAAGATAGCCGACACAGGATTGGATATGGCGATAGTTGCGGCCATCATATCGTCGTACTATGATCGCCCTATAGCGGCTGGAGTGTGCTGTGCCGCGGAAATAGGATTGTCAGGCGAAGTGCGTCCAGCTCCGCGCAGCGACCAGCGGATAAGCGAAGCGGCCAGGCTCGGGTTTAAAAAAATAATCGTCTCGGGATACCTGCGTAAAAATATGTCGCATCCGCCGAAAGGCATCGAGATAGTCTATGTGAATCGCCTCGACGAGCTTCCGCGGAATTTATTCTAATGCATTTATATGCCGGCATTAATATTGTGTCATTTCAAGTAAAATCACACTTACTATGGAACACAGGGATTATATGCAATACGCTTTCGATGAGGGGGCATACGGGATGAACAATAACCACGGAGGACCGTTCGGGGCTGTGGTCGTCCTCGATGGCAAAATCATCGGCCGGGGGCACAACAAAGTGACGTCGACCAACGACCCTACAGCCCATGCCGAGGTTGTAGCAATACGGGAAGCATGTAAGGCAGTGGGAAATTTCCACCTGGGCAATGCAGTGATATACACGAGTTGCGAACCGTGCCCGATGTGCCTGTCAGCCATATACTGGGCGAATATCAAGGCTATTTACTACTGCTACGACCGGGCCGACGCTGCCAGGATAGGTTTCAGCGACAGTTTCATATACGATGAAATAAGCCTGCCGGTAGACCGGCGCAGCGTAAAGATGACCCGCATGCCGCTACAAGGCAATTTATTTATGGACTGGGAGCGAAAGCAAGACAAAACGGAGTATTGACAGGCATCTGTTCCGCCATTCAAGTAGCTATGCAACACGCTATTAGATGCTGTTATAGGTAATGATGCAAAAAGTATTTGATAATATTTGAATTAATTATATTTTTGCAATATAATATCATTAGTGTCCACTAAAAATTCATAAAAGTTCTTTGAAATAGTTGAAGTTCAATTTGTTACAAGAGTTTTTCGAGTCAACGGATTTAAAATTAGTTTTGCGGTCAGAATCAGACCGTTATGCAAAAGGATAAGTAC
>JAVBMJ010000006.1:0-11954 GCA_031552535.1 Rikenellaceae bacterium | reverse complement strand
TGGGATAGCTTTCGAACGTAGTTCGACGCTCTGCCCTCGGCTTTCGCCATATTTCTTTTGGAAAATTAGACAGACTCTTAGAAACTGTTTAAGAATATTACCGAAGTTATTTTACATCTGTTTGTTGATGATTTTTTGTGGTGGGATGAGGCGAATAGCGGCTCCTATTTAACGAATTCCACCGCGAAAAAGCGCGGCAAACAGCAGGAAAAGAACAAGATTAATATTTTTAACCAGTTTCTTACATTTTCTGCCATCACTTCTTCACCCGGAACAAACCCGCCTCCACCTGGCGTACTGCGGACACATCACGTTTTTCGATATTGCTTTGCCTGACAGGATCCGAACGGCCAGGCCCGGACAGATTTTGATTTCTCGACTAAAATAAATATTTTTACTTTCTGAAGTATACTCCCTTCACCGGGACACCGGTTAAAGAGGGGAGAGGTAAATAGTTCTGTGGTGCATGAAAGTTAATAATAATAAACTGTTTCCAAGTCCATATGTACTCGTCACAGATAACGCGCCTGCATCCGGCGGCATTCATAATACTGATAGATCGTTCTGGATCGATGAGCGAAAAGATAACGGGCCCACGCAGACGGGCGGCCAAGTCGGATTTCGTCGCTTCGGCAACCAACCTTATTTTATCGGAACTTGTCCATCGTTCGCGGCGCGAGGAGGGCATAAGGGACTATTTCGACCTGGCTGTCCTGGGTTATTCGGGGGATGGAGTGGAGTCGCTGATATCTCCTAAAGGGAAATTTGCACGTCCGTCGATATTGGCCCAAAGCGATGTGCCGCTGAAAACCGTATTGCGTGAGACGGTGATGCCTGACGGCAATACGCTTATATCCACCGGGACGTTTAAAAGCTGGATACAACCTAAGGCTTCGGGTAACACGCCGATGTATGCCGCCTTGCAGGAGGCCTATTCGCTGGCTTCAGGGTGGTGCAACCGCCATTCCAATATGGAATCCTTCCCGCCGGTTATATTCAACATAACCGATGGCGAAGCGTCCGACTGCGACAGCTGTGGGTTTCTCGATGTTTCTGACAGGATCAAGTCTCTGGCGACTAACGATGGCAATGTCCTGCTGCTCAACATCCATATCTCGTCGGGCGAGGACGCCGACGAAATCATTTTTCCTGCATCGCCTGTAGAGCTTCCTTTGAGTAAGCACGCCAGCCTGCTTTACGAAGCGTCGAGCGTAATGCCGGAATGTTTCCGTAACAGTATCTGCGATATAAAGGAAGTTGTTCCATCTTCGGACAATTTTCGCGGCATGAGTTTCAATACGTCTATTACCGATCTGATCGCCATGTTAAGCATCGGCTCGATGAGTATAAGTATGGCCTAAGGCCTGCCAGTATCGTTTTAAATATATCCTGAAGAGATGACCATACCTCTGCACAATTTTCTGGAGACAGTCTCCAACCCCGAGGAACGATTCAGGTCACTGGCGGGAATATACCCCGTACTGGGACCACAGCGACAGGTCCTGTTCAGCGCCGGGCCGGCATCTTACCGTTTCGAGATGGTATATGGCGGCGAGCGCATCACAGTGAGGTGTATTCACACTGCGGCCCCGACGCACGGCAGGAAAAGCGGCCGGCTGTTGGAACGTGAGATGCTCGTTTTCGACCGCAACAATAATCCGGTATGGTTCGACGTCGAGATATTACCGTCGGCAGAGGAAGAAGATATTGTAACAGGGGAAGATGAATACTGGATTGAATCCCATGACAATCAATCGCCGGTCTTTTACGGAAGTTATTCCGTAGGAGGAACCGAGGCCGGTTTCGGACTGCTTGGCCCGGGCGGCGATTTTATGATTCCGCCCGTTTACGAGGACATGGAGTGGGATCCCGATTCGGGCATTGCCAAAGTTATGGTCGACGGGAAATGGGGACTTATGACTCCCGATGGAAAGTATGTCGTCCGTCCCGCCTTCCAATGGCTCGGCCTGTGCGACAGCGGGCTCATGCCTGCCTGTTATAATGACAGTTACGGATACATCCGTCCCGACGGCAGTGTTGCGATAGGATTTCTTTATGACGACGCTTACAGCTTTTGCAACGGACGTGCACGCGTTTGCGCCGGTGGCGAGGAGTTCGAGATCGACACTGCCGGCAACCGGACGCATCGCGTCTTTTAGAGCATGTTTTGAAATTTTACCGAGGCCATTTGTCTCTTATTTTTAAACAGCTCTTAAATATTGCCTGGTGCCGGACAGGGTCAGCCACGCGTAGGGTGAATCGTATGGTTCGACCATTGAACATCGTCGGCGTATCGCCGGACAACCCCCTTTGGTGTGCAACGAAACGGTTGACTGTTTATTCCTCGTTCATCACCTTGTTCTGGCGGTTGATACTCTCTATGTGGATGGCTTCGAGCACCGTGCGCAGGAATTCCTCGCTCAGTCCCAACTTCGCCGACTGCGTCATCACCTTTTCCACGATACTTGTCCAGCGCCCTCCCTGCAGTATCGCCACATTGTTATCCTTCTTCACGCGGCCGATATTATCGGCCACCTGCATACGGCGGCTCAGAAGGTCGAATACCTCGGCGTCGATCTGGTCGATCTGTGTGCGCAGCTTTTCCAGCGCGTTGACAAATTCCGGATTGTCGGCCGTCGGAGCACGCCACGCTATGCGGTCGATCATCGAAACAAAGTCGCCTGGGGTCAGCTGTTGCGAAGCGTCGCTCCACGCTTCGGCAGGACAGATGTGGCTTTCGACGATAAGCCCGTCGAAACGCATGTCGGCAGCCTTCTGCGACACCTCGCCAAGCAATTCACGGTTGCCGCAGATGTGCGACGGGTCGCATATCATGGGCATGTCGGGATAGCGGCTGCGCATCTCGATGGCAAGGTGCCACATAGGGGCGTTACGGAAACGGCTGCTGCCAAAATACGAAAAGCCCCGGTGTATCATGCCTATACGCCGCGGGTCGATACCCACATTTTCGAGCCTTGCGATAGCTCCGGCCCAAAGGTCGAGATCGGGGTTCATCGGATTCTTCACCAATACGGTCACATCGCTGCCCCTCAGCGCATCGGCGATATCCTGCACACTGAACGGATTGCCCGTCGTACGCGCCCCGATCCATACCATATCCACCCCGAAAGCCAGGGCATTCTCGACATGCTTGCTCGTGGCGACCTCCACCGCCACCGGCAACCCCGTCTCCTCCTTAGCGCGGGCCAACCATGCCAGCCCGCGGACCCCCGAACCCTCGAAAGTCCCCGGACGCGTGCGGGGCTTCCAAACCCCCGCCCGTAACACATCTACACGGCCGCTGGCGGCCAAAGCACGACAAGTATCGAGCGTCTGACGCTCCGTCTCAGCACTGCACGGCCCCGATATAATAAACGGACGCCTATCCCTGATATCAACCATAATCATCTTAATTTTTATACGGGTAATTAAACGATCATTTTCTTTATACAGCCTCGAACTGCCGCTTTTTTGAGGAAAAAGCGGCGCAAAAACCTTCAATCCATACCTTGCTCTGATTTACAGCAGTTAGTTTAGAGGCAGGAAAACCTTTAGTTATAAGCAGATAAAGAAGGCTTTCCTGCCTCTAAACTAACTGCTACAGGTCAAAGTGAAGTAAGGATTAAAGTTCTTTGGGCGACTTTCTCGAAAGAAAGTCGCAGTCGAAGATTGTATAAAGAAAACGATCATTTAATTATCCGTTTTATTGAGTTTGCGTGTTGGATTATTTCGGTGAGTTTTGTGAGGTTGCTTTGTTCTATTGTTTTGCGTATTATCTGTAGTTGGTGTATGTGTTCGCGCAGGACGTCGAGGACGTTGTACTTGTTTTGCATGAGTATGGGGACCCATGTTTCGGGCGAACTTTTCGCGAGTCGCACGGTGCTTTCGAATCCTCCTCCCGCAAGGTCGAATATGCGTTCGTCCTCGCGTTCTTTCTCCAATACCGTCAGGGCCAGGGCGAACGATGTAATATGCGAGATGTGGGACACATAGGCGCAGTGCATATCCTGTTCCTCGGCGCCCATGTAGCTTATTGTCATGCCCAGGTCCCGATACATGTTTTCGACCTGTTCCAACGCGTCGGGGGCCGAACTCTCTTTTTCGCATACCACGGCAGTGCGGCCTTCGAAGGCTCCGTGAATGGCGGCGGACGGGCCGCTGTATTCTGTCCCCCACATGGGGTGCGTAGCCACGAGGCGGGGGCGCATGGGGTGACGGCGCACCATCTCGCACAACTCTTCTTTCGTCGACCCGACGTCGATCACCGTCTGATGGGCGGCTGTGCGGTTGAGTATCCTGACTGCCAGCGACGGGATCGAGTCGACCGGGGTGGCTATAACAACGAGGTCGGCCCACACGACGGCATCGTCGAGTGTGACGATACGGTCGGCCAAACCCAGCCGCAACGCCTCCGCCGCATTCGACGGCGAGGAGTCGACGCCCCATACCTGAGTGGCGATATGGCGGTCGCGCAGGGCCAGCGACAACGATCCGCCGATCAATCCCAAACCTATGATAGCGGTTTTCATTGCCGTGCCTCCCTGATTTTCGCGGCCGCGCGCTCCAGTACGGGGATGGTGGCGCACAGGCTGATGCGTATATAACGGTCGCCCTCGCTGCCGAATATGCCTCCCGGGGTAATGAACACTCCCGTGCGGTCGAGTACGGTGTCGGCAAAGACATAGCAGTCCCCTTCGTACCCTTCTGGCAGGCCGGCCCACACGAAAAGCCCCGACTGGCGTTCCCCATAGCTGCATCCCAACGCGTCGAGCACCCCGTGGGCGGCTTTCTCGCGGCGGTAATACTCTCCGTTAAGTTCCGCGTACCACTCCCCGCCCAGAGCCAGCGCCGTTGCCGCCGCGGCCTGCATAGGGAAGAACATCCCCGAATCCATATTGCTCTTGAAGCGTATGATCTCCGAAAGCCTCTGCGCACTGCCGGCCACCATACCAACACGCCATCCTGCCATATTATGACTCTTACTCAATGAATTGAGTTCCAGCGCTACATCCATGGCCCCGCCGACAGCCAGAAGACTTCGCGGAGTGTCGTTGCGAACGAAGCTATACGGGTTGTCGTGCACCAGTAGTATGTTGTGGCGCCGGGCAAAGGCGACGAGACGCTCGAATAGCCCCTCTGCCGGAGCCGCCCCCGTAGGCATATGCGGATAGTTGAGCACCATTATTTTCACGCCCTCCACGCCTGCCCGCTCTATCCCTTCGAGGTCGGGCTGCCAGTCGTTCTCCGCCGTCAGGCGGTAGTCGACGCATACGCCGCCGGCAATGGTAGCCGCCGAACGGTAGGTGGGATAACCCGGATTGGGTATCAGCACACGGTCGCCAGGATTGAGATAGGTCATGAAAATGTGCATCAAACCCTCTTTCGAGCCGATCAGGGGCAAAATTTCGTTCCGCGGGTCGAGCCCAACCCCGTAGTAACGTTCATACCACCCCGCAAAAGCCTCCCTCAGCACCGCGGCGCCGATGTACGACTGATAGGCGTGGTTCCCCGGCTTTGCCGCCTCAGCCGCCATCGCCGCTGTAACCGACGCATGGGGCGGACGGTCGGGACTTCCTATACCAAGGTTGATCACCTCGCGCCCCGCCGAACGCATTGCGTCTATCTCGCGTAACTTCCTTGAGAAATAGTACTCCCCTACACCATCCAGACGGTGCGCCACGGTTATTGTTAAACCCGAATCTGATTCCATAGGATATATCTTTAAATATTGCTTTAACTGCCGCTTGTCTCAAAAAGTGGCCCCAAAAACTTCCTGGAGGTTCCGACGCATTTCTTTAAGGGTCTACGGGGCTGACGCCCTCTTACAAAGCCCGCAGGGAAAACCTGTCGCCTTGTCGGGAGTAAAGAAGTGCGCAAGCACTTCCTGAAGATTTTTGGTGCCGATTTTTACAAAAAGCGGCAGTTCGAGGCTTCATATAGAAAATGGTCATATCGTTTTGCCTTTGGGGTACACTCCGTAGACGTGTAGTTCTTCCGATGTTTCGCGCAGTTTTTCGAGTGTCCGCAGGTAGTCGTCGAGGCAGTCGAACTCCATGTCGACGTGGAACAGGTAATGCCACGGTTCGCTCGGTATGGGATACGACTGCAATTTAGTGAGGTTTATCGACGAGTCCTCCAACTGCCGTAGCACTTCGAGCAGCGATCCCCGGCGGTGATGCGTCTTGAAATATAGCGACGCCTTGTTCGACTGGGGATGAATGCCTCGTGCGGTACGGCGCAGGATCATGAAACGGGTGTAGTTGTGTTCGATGGTGTTGATGTCGGGCGCCACGATCTCCAGTCCGAACAGTTCGGCGGCCAGTGTCCCTGCAATTGCCGCCGCGTTTCGCACCCCTTTTTCGGCTATCATGCGGGCGCTGAGTGCCGTATCTTCAGTCTCTACCAGTTTCCAGCGATGTGCGTCGAGATAGTCGAGGCATTGCAGGAACGCCATGGGGTGGGAGTGCACCTCTTCTATGTCGTCGATCCCGACACCCGGCAACGCCATCAGATTTTGCCGGATACGCAGGTAAACCTCCCCCGCTACCTGTAAGTCGCTGTTCTGGAGTATGCTGTAATTAGAAATGATGCTCCCAGCTATCGAATTCTCGATGGCCATCACCCCATAGTCGGCCTCGCCGTCGACAACCTTGCGGGCCACCTCGCGGAACGTGGCGCATGGGAGGGTCTCGGTCTGGCGACCGAAATAGTTAAGCGCCACTATCTGGTGGAAGCACCCTTCATAACCTTGTATCGCGACTTTCATATTTTACCTCCGTTATGTCTTCATTAAACCCTCTCCCGCACCGGATTCAGGACCCTCGATCACGCTTCCTACCGGCCGCCATAAAAAATCCCCGCCTTGGGTTTCGGGCGGGGATTCATTTTATGTTATAATCGTTTGACGACTAATTGCACATGATTTCCCGCCCGCTTCCGCTAAAAAAGAAGTAGTGAAAAAAGAAAGATGCGTAATATGAGCCGTTTAAGACCATTATCAATTCTGCGAGCTATCGTTACCGACTGCAAATATATAAATAATCCGGATAAATTAACATTTTGTATAAAAAATTTAGTGAATACTCTCTCCAGTGATGCCGGGTATCGGTGGGCGTGTTGCAGAATCGGCGGTTTTTGAATACCTTTGTGGGGTTGTATCGTGATAAAAACAGAAACCGAAATGGAGCCATTCAAAGCGACTTCCTATAAACTCGAAACCATACTAACAGGACGCAGGTTCGACGACACGGGCTGGGTGCTCGAAGACCCGTCGTGCAAAAGCCCGTCGCTGGTCCGTGCCATATATGCCTCGAAACAGCTTAACCTGAGGGGTAAGGAGCTCGGTATTTACACCTTTGCCGACTGGATGCCCATACGCTGCATGCTCGACGGTTCGTGCGCTCCAGTAACCTACCGCAGCCGCGGACTGGGTGAACACCTCGGCATGGAGAACCTCTACATAACTTTCAACGGCTGGATGCCCCAGGTCGGGGCCCGCATGACGACATGCTCGTTCAAAGAGACGGAGGCTTACAGCGTGTGCGGGAGGCTCGACCCGGCTATGGGGCGGGTGCTTGTGGTGGCTTCGGCGGGAAATACGGCGCGGGCATTCGCGAAGGTGTGTTCCGAAAACAATATTCCGTTGCTGCTGAGCGTGCCCGAGGACAATCTCGATGCCCTGTGGTTCGAGGGGCCGTTGAACGATTGCGTGAAATTGATTGCTGCAAAGAAGGGCGGCGACTACTTCGACGCCATACATCTGAGCAACCTGGTGCTGAAATCCGGACGTTTTCTGGGCGAGGGCGGGGCTAAGAACATTGCCCGCCGCGACGGCATGGGGACCACGGTACTTTCGGCCGCCACACATATAGGCCGTATTCCGGACTACTATTTCCAGGCCGTAGGAAGCGGCACAGGGGCCATAGCGGCATGGGAGGCCAACCTGCGGCTTTTAGGCGACGGGCGCTATGGAACGGCCATGATGCGCCTCGTGGTATCGCAGAATGCGCCTTTCGTGCCTATGTACGACGCATGGCGCCACGATTCTCGCCACATGCTGCCTTACGACGACGACAGGGCCCGCCGCGACGTGGAGATCATCGACGCCAAGGTGCTGTCGAATCGGCGCCCGCCTTACGGCATTCACGGAGGGCTTTACGACGCGCTGAAAGCGAGCAACGGCGAAATGATGGTCGCCACCAACGCCCAGGCCCGCAAGGTGGCCGAGCTGTTCGAGTCTTTAGAGGGTGTGGACATACATCCGGCGGCGGCGGTGGCGGTGGCTACGCTCGTTTCGGCGGTTAAAGCCGGCAAGGTGGGTAAAGATAAAACAGTGATGCTGAACATAACCGGGGGTGGTGAGAAACTTTTCAAGCAGGGCCGGGAGTTGTGGTGCCTCAAGCCGTCACATGTCTTCCCGCTCGATCCCGACCCCGATCAGGTGGTAGAAGCCGCGGAGAAACTTTTCGTATAAAGGCCGGATATACTGTGCTTTGCCGTGCCATAACAGGCGGGTGATTCCGGATAAACCGGAATCATTATCATTTACGATAGCATAATATAACTATGGAAAAATTATTTTTGGTCGATGCCTATGCATTGATATACAGGTTCTATTATGCATTCCTCGGGCGCCCGATGCGTAATGCGTCGGGGATGAACACTTCTGTGGTGTTCGGGTTCACAAGGTTCCTGCGCGATATTCTCGCCCGCGAAAAACCGCACTATCTGGGCGTTGCATTCGATCCCAAGGGCGGAACGTTCCGTAACGAGCTCTTCCCGGCGTATAAAGCCAACCGCAGCGAAACGCCGGAAGACATCATAGCGTCGGTACCCCATGTCAAGGCGGTCCTCGCGGCCATGCGCATTCCGGTGCTGGAAGTCCCTGGTTATGAGGCCGACGATGTGATCGGTACATTGGCTACAAAAGCCGCAGATCATGGATTCGAGGTATTTATGGTAACCCCCGATAAGGACTTCGGGCAGTTGGTAGGGCCGCACATCAATATATATAAGCAACGCACGGGTGCCGACAGTATAGAGATCGTCGGGCAGGAGCAGGTCAAGGCTAACTATGGCATAAGCGATCCGCGACAGGTGATCGACATCCTGGCACTGTGGGGCGACGCGTCGGACAATATCCCCGGGGTGGCGGGTATCGGCGAAAAGGGTGCATCGAAATTGGTGCAGCAGTGGGGTACGGTCGAGAATATAATTGAAAACATAGACATGCTCTCAGGGAAACAACGTGATAACATCGCTGCCGGGGCAGAACAGTTGCTGCTGTCGAAGCGCCTCGCCACGATTGTCACCGACGCTCCCGTCGGGTTCGATCCAGGGAGGCTGGTGGTGGAGCATCCCGATTGCGAAGCGTTGCGAAGGGAGTTTGTCGCATTGGGGTTCAACCAGTTGACCCGCGAACTCGACGCCGGGGTTTTTGTGCCCGAATATTGCAGGAACAATGCCGCGTCGTGCTCTGCAGGCGCTGCGGATACATCGGCCGGAATGTTGCCGCAAGCCGGTTCCACATCGCAGGCCAAAGAGAAGCAAAGCAAACCTTCGGCCCGTCAGAAATCATCCCTTGCCGGACAGGGGTCGCTTTTCGAAAGCGATGGAGACGGCACGGGCGGCGATACTGGCGTTTTGGCGATGGCAACCGGGGCAGGCAAGGCGGAAGCTGTGCAGGAAAATACCGCGGCAGGAGCGGTGCACGAGCCCCGCGACGGCGATTATCGTACGGCGGCAGACACAGAACATAAATACACGGTCATAGCGGACCCCGGGACGTTGGCGGATGTCGTGGCACAGTTGCGTGCGGCAGGGGAGTTTTGTTTCGATACCGAGACCACGGGATTCGACCCGTTTTCGGACCGCATGGTGGGAATGTCGTTCAGCATCGCCGCGCACCGGGCATGGTATCTTCCGCTGGATAAGAATAATACAGGGGAATATGTCACCATACTGAAACCGCTGTTCGAAGATGAAACCATCACCAAGCGCGGGCAGAACATCAAGTTCGACATGATGATGCTCCGCGGCTCAGGGGTGGAGCTGCGGGGGGTGCTCTTCGATACGATGTTGTTGCATTACCTGCTCGACCCCGACAGCCGGCACGGGATGGATTACCTGTCGAGAACCTATCTCGGATACTCGCCCATAGCTATTGAATCGCTGATAGGACGCGGCGCGAAGCAGTTGACGATGGACCGCGTGGCGGTCGACCTGGTGGCCGAATATGCCGCCGAGGATGCCGATGTGACATGGCAACTGGGAGAGGTGTTGTGGCCCGCAGTCGTAGGCGAGGGAATGGGCGCGTTATACCGCGATATCGACGGGCCGCTGATAGGGGTGTTGGCCGACATGGAACTTGCAGGGGTGAGGATCGATCCGCAGATACTGTCGGGAATAGCCCGCTCGCTCGAAATCGACATGGCAGCAGTGGAGGCGCATGTGAGGGAGCTTGCCGGCGAACCGTCGCTCAATATCAATTCGCCACGGCAGTTGGGAGAGGTGCTTTTTGATAAACTCAAGATAGCCCCCAACCCTAAACGCACGAAAACAAAACAATACAGCACCGACGAGGAGTACCTGCAAAGTCTCGCGCCGGCTAACCCTATAGTGGGGGAGATACTCGAATACCGCGGGATAAAGAAATTGCTGTCGACCTATGTCGAGGCGTTGCCGTTGTTGGTCAACCCCCGCACAGGACGCATACATACATCATACAACCAGGCTGTTGCAGCCACAGGCCGGCTGTCGTCGACAAACCCGAACCTGCAAAACATCCCGGTGCGCGATGCCCGCGGCCGTGAGATACGCAAGGCTTTCGTTGCGGCGGATGCCGACCATGTGCTGATGTCGGCCGACTACAGCCAGGTGGAACTGCGGCTGATGGCGCACATGAGCGGTGACGAGGCTTTGATCGAAGCTTTCCGCCGGGGGGAGGATATACATGCGGCCACCGCTGCGCGTATATTCAATGTCCCACTCGGTGAAGTGACCCAGGAGCAGCGCCGGCGGGCAAAGACCGCCAATTTTGGCATCATCTATGGGATTTCGGCTTTCGGTCTGTCGCAGCGGCTAAATATTCCGAGGGCGGAGGCCAAATCTTTGATAGATGGGTATTTTGCCTCTTATCCGGGAGTAAAGGCTTACATGGACAACACTATCGCCCATGCCCGCGAACAGGGGTATGTCTCCACTATTTTCGGTCGCAAAAGGCTTCTTCCCGATATACGTTCGGCCAATGCCGTGACCCGGGGCCTGGCCGAACGCAATGCAATCAATGCACCGTTGCAGGGCAGTGCCGCCGATATCATAAAATTGGCGATGATAGCCGTGCACCGGGAGTTCCGCGATGCGGGCCTGCGTTCGAAACTGATTCTACAGGTGCATGACGAGTTGGTCGTCGATGTGTACCGTCCTGAGTCGGACCGGGTTAAGGAGATCGTCGTGCGCTGTATGGAACATGCCGCAAAACTCTCGGTCGACCTGATCGTCGATGTGGGTACGGGCGACAATTGGTTCGAGGCTCATTAAACAGCTTCGGCAAAATTTCAAAACAACCTCTGATTTTCCATTCGGTGTCTAAACTTTTAGAAACTGTTTAAGAATATTACCACAGTTATTTTATAGCTGTTTGCCGATGATTTTTCGCGGTGGGATGAGGCGAATAGTGGCCCCTGTTTAACGAATCCCACCGTGGAAAAGCGCAGCAAACAGAAGAAAAGAACAAGAGTAATATTTTTAAACAGTATAGTTTATATCCATTAATTTTCAGTTTAACGATTTTAGCATTACCTTTGCATTAAAAACGATTTGAAATACAGGAAGATAAAGCGTAACCCGCAACAGTTTTTGAGTTTGACAGGTTTGGAAATTGCCGAATTCGAAGCTTTGTCCAAAGAATTTGAGGTGGATTTGAATAACTATCTCTCGAAATTTACTTTTTTGGG
>JAVBMJ010000079.1:0-5929 GCA_031552535.1 Rikenellaceae bacterium | reverse complement strand
CCGAAACAGAGATTATAACCTCGCGCATTACTCAGGCCATTTTTCTATGCGGGCATTCAAATCGTTGAAGAATGCATCTACACTTACAGCCCCGTCAGTGACAGCCTGCTCCCATACACTTTTAGTCACGGCCTGATCTTGTTGTATCTTTACAGTAGCCACTCCTTTGAGTTGACGTACAGCAGCAGCGATGTTTTTCGTCTCTGCACCGTCCTCTATTCTCACAATTAATGTTGTCATGGCTTTACGTTGATAACGATTTTTTTGTGCAAACCGATATCTGCGGGTGATTTGATTTTGCAGGACGATCACACCTTGTCTAAACAAGGCTCAGAGGCCCTAATTGTCATTCATGCACTTCTTCTCTCCAATACGGGATGAAATGGCCGGATTGGATTATTCCATCAGAGCAAGTTAAGGCAATAACATAGATAACTTGTAAATACCGCTCAAAGGGGTCAATCTAAGCGGTATTTACAAGGGGGAAATCGGGTGATATTTTGCCTTTATTTTCTTTCTATGTCCATCCCCGTGGACGAAAATGAAAAAGTATCCCGGTTTTAATCCCGGTGAAGGGGTAATAAAACGACAAATAGGACTATTTAGCCCTATTCGTCTTCTTTCTGATTGGCGTAGATTATTGACTATAAGTTGTTTATTAATATTCATCCTCGTTGAAGAAGAAGTCATCCTTGCTCGGGTAGTCGGGCCATATATCTTCTATACTGTCGTATATTTCACCTTCGTCCTCAATCTCATTGAGATTCTCAATAACCTCAAGCGGAGCTCCCGAACGAACAGCGTAATCTATCAACTCATCTTTGGTAGCGGGCCAGGGAGCATCCTCCAACTTTGAAGCCAACTCTAATGTCCAGTACATATATCGTCCTTTTTAGGCATTAAAAAATCGTCCCATATCGTTACAATGGAGACGCAAAATTAGAAAAATATTATAACGACACAAAAGACCTTTTTCAGATTTGCTAAAATAGGCAAACTATTCCCGGAACCTGTCAATATTTTAAACAGTTTTTCAGAAAATTCCGTCATCCCCGGGTTTAGACAGACTCTTCGGAACTGTACGGATGTATTTATTGCCTGGGTAATTTTTTCAACTTATTATTGCAACTTCATGGTATATGCGGTTTGATTCTGTGTGACTTGCGACAGCCCCCCGTACATACTCCAAGCCTTTGTCAACTTTTCGATGCTTGCCAATACGACTCCTCAACATGGAAATATTCGACGAAGCGGCGGCCAAGCAGATAAAAATAATCTGACAGCCTGTTAAGGTAGACCAACACCTCTGGAGCAAAATAATAGTCGCGTCCTGCCGTAACGCATCGTCTTTCGGCCCTCCGGCACACCGTTCGACAAACATGTGTCATCGACGTGAGAGGATGACCTCCCGGAACCGTAAAACCTTTTACCGGCCTGAGACGGGAATTGATCTCGTCGATCCTTTTTTCAAGATAGTCGATGTCTTCCATAGAAAGCGAAACCATTTTCGCCGATCTGGTTGAGCAGTTGCAGTCCAACGCCAGCAAACAACTTATTGCCATCAGGCAGTCAAGTATTTGCTTCAGGTCGTAGCGGTACTCGCGCATTTCGTCATCCGATTCGCTTATGCCGTCACGCAACGATGCGACAAATGCCATTAGCTCATCGACATTTCCGTAAGCCTCGACACGCGTATCATCTTTGGGGACCCTGCCGCCCCCAATAAGGGACGTAGTGCCCTCGTCTCCAGTTTTAGTATAAATTTTCATATTTTACCTTTATATATAATGGGTTATAATACAAAATGTTGCTTTGAGAACCCCTTGCGGAAACAACAAAACATATATTCACGCCTTTCAATGCTCAATACGCTGGTATTGCTTGATATTTCACCGTGTATGCTGTCATATTTGCGAACCAGTGCCAAAGCTATGCATGCCACCCCTTCTTTCTCCGAAATTTCCGAAATATACCTTGTCACAGCGCCTTCAGTCAGATCTCCTGCCAGGACATAAAACCCGTTGCCTATCACTGTATCCGCCTCGTCGCAATATATAATTTCCATTAGAGCGCTACTGCAAAAAGCATGCAATTTTTGAATTTCCAGCCAACTCTTTTTACTAAAAAACTGATTTTCTGAGGACATCCCTATTTGCATATTCCCTGTCAATACATTGTCTTTATTGTTAAATACCTCTTTTACAATGGAATATGCCATTGGAGAGTGTATCCCGTGCCCTTTACGGTGTCTCAGGCGGCTCCACTCTTTAGCAATACTTATATGTAATGCGCGAATAGTCACTTCGTTCTGCCAGCTAAATGTCCAGTGGAAAATGCTATTTGCAGGTTGTATCCTCCCGTGTCGGCATCAAGGTCGAGTACTTCCCCGGCCAGATACAGCCCTCCGATCAGTTTGGAACGAAGCGTAAGCTTGTCGACTTCGTTGAGCGCCACTCCTCCAGCCGTTATAACCGCCTCTTCGAATGGCCTGTACTCCGATACGGGCAACACCAATCTTTTAAGAACTGCGGCGAGACGCTCGAAATCGGTTCTACCCAGTCTTCCGCATACGCCATGTAACGGATACCCACAGGTGCGGGCGACCAGTTTATCCATTCCTCCCGGCAACAGTTTACGTAGTAGCACGGTAATCCCAGATGAGGCTGGCAGTGCCCTGGCTTCGCGTTCTATCCTTGTAACCAGCTTGTCGATTCCGAGGGCGGGCTTCAGGTCGACAGACAGCGCCACATCCTTTTCATCAATCAGTGCATCCACAGCCATCCTGCTTAATTTCAATACTGTCGCTCCGCCTACTCCGGCCGCCCGCGCCGGCACCTGCCCGGGAACGTTACGGCCACGTGAAAAATCAACGAATTCCATCTCGCCGAACTCCTCGGCTACTACCGCAGAGTTTATTTCGAGTTTAACCGCCACGTTTCTCAACATCAGCCCGTGCAGTTGTTCCATCCCTTCCATGCGGCACTCAAGTGGAGTCAGCGACGGGCGTACCGGCACAATCGTGTGCCCGAGTTTATGGGCAAGACTATAACCATCCCCTGTGGAACCAGTTGCCGGATAACTCATACCTCCGGTGGCAATAATGACGTTGCGGCACTCCACGCGGCCCATACCTTTTGTCGTTACCGCGCACACAGTGCCGTCACATATAACAATATCGTCGACCGCACAGCCGCATTTTATCGTGGCCCCGTTTCCCGTGCACCATTTCTGGAGTGCCCAGGCGACATCCTGGGCCCGTCCCGAAGCTGGAAATACCCTCTCCCCACGCTCTACGACCAGTTCGATGCCTATATTTCTGAAGAATTCTGTCGTTGCAACATTATCGAATGTGTCGAACGAATGCGCAAAGAAGTCGCGCCCCTGACGTATGTGTTCCAAAAATTCTTCGCGGGGGCGCATATTGGTTATATTGCAGCGTCCTTTACCTGTGATGCGTAATTTTCGGGCGGGCTTCTCCATTTTTTCCAGGACAAGTACGCTCTGTGACCGGGCTGCAGCAACACCTGCGGAGACCAGTCCCGCAGGGCCGGCCCCTATTACCACTGTATCATAGCGCATGGTGCTCATTTGTGTAACAGTTGAAAGTTTATTTATCCCTGGCTACTTCAGATAGTATGACTCAGGGAACTGTCGAAATATCAGGTAAATCGTGGTATATTGCCGCTTGTGGTTGCTTAATTTTGGGCAAATATAATGTAAACTCGAAAAAAAAGAGTACTTTCGCAGGCTGAAAAACGAATCTAAGTTCCTGCAAAGATATGTTGAGCCGCAGATTATTAAGGGTAAAGGTGGTAAAAATGCTGTATGCGCATCTTCAGAGTGATGCTTCTTCGCTGATCGCTTCGGAGAAAAATCTTGCGGCGAGCATAGACAAAACCTACGATCTTTATCACCAGGTATTGATGTTGATAGCTGATGTGGCCAAATACGCCGGGGATAGGATAGAATTGGGTAAAAATAAAAAACTACCCACACGGGAAGATCTCAACCCCAATATGCGTTTTGTGGAAAACAGGGTGGTGGTTCAGATCTCGGAGAGCAAGTCGTTGCGGAGTTATGCGGAGAAAAAGCATCTGGGATGGGCTCAATACCCGGAGGTCATTAAAAATCTATATAATGGCTTGATCGACAGCGATTTTTATAAGACATACATGTCTGCTCCCTCGTCGACATACAAACAGGACCAGGCGCTGGTCGTCAAATTTTTTACCGAATGTGTTAATGATAATGCCGCTGTGGAGGATGCTGTCGAAGAGCAGTCGATACTTTGGAACGACGACCTCGATTTCGCCCTGATCATGGTAATGCGCACACTGGAGGCATGCCGGGCCGAACAGGAGGAGTTACCACTGCTTCCTGCCTTCAAAGACGATGAAGACCGGGATTTTCCGGCAGAATTATTTCGCAAGGCGCTGGTCAATTACAATGATTACCTCGGTTATATAGAGCATTATACACAGAATTGGGATGTGGAGCGGATTGCCATGGTAGACAATATTATCATGGTCCTGGCGATGACCGAATTGCTGGCGTTTCCGTCGATCCCGGTGAAAGTGACGCTGGATGAGTTTATCGAGATATCCAAATTTTACAGTACTCCCGGAAGTAGCTTCTTTATCAATGGCGTGCTCGACAAGATAGCCGAGTCGCTTCGTAAGGAGGGCCGTATAGAGAAGAGCGGCAGGGGTCTTTTGTAGCTGTGATGCGGTGGGGCAGGGCCATAGTCGTAATTGTGTCAGTCGTTTTTGTGATCGCCTGTGGCGATGGCGCCAAAACGAACAGGGTTGTTGCGCATGGGCCGGTGTTCGTGGTATCGGATTCGACGTTTGCCATTAACATCCCGGATACCATTGCTTTGGGGACCGTACGCGATGGGGAGGTTGTCGTGCGTGAATTCAGACTCCGTAATGACAGCGACGTCCCGATGGTGATCCTGGGATTGGATGCCAATTGCGGCTGCATAGAAGTTGACTACGACCGGCATCCTATCGCCCCAGGGGAGGTGTGTGCCATGGAGTTGACATATCATGTCGACGGGTTATTTGCAGGATGGCAACAAAAATCGGTGTATATAGCCACTTCGCTCGCTCCTCAAAAATTTAGGATGGTGGTAACATCGTTCGTAAAATTATAACCGGCATGATTCCCGTTGCCTGGTGAAGTCGATTTTTTTTCCTGTTTTTTGGCCGTTCAATATTAAATCGTAATTTTGCAACGATATGAGGTCGGTCCGCCGACAATATTGGTTCGGGAAGCATGTCTGTTTCAAGGCGGTACTCCGGGCGGGGAATTAATCCATAATATTATAAGACAATGAATTTGATGACAATCATGCTGCAGTCGTCACCTGCAGCATCTCAGCCCGGAGGCGGCAGCTGGCAGTTTTTGATCATGATGGTACTGATCTTCGGATTGATGTACTTTTTTATGATCCGTCCACAGCAGAAAAAGCAGAAAGAGTTGATGAAGTTCCGTCAGGCGCTTGAAAAAGGGCACAAGGTGGTTACGGCCGGAGGAATCTACGGAACTATCAAGGAGGTTAAAGAAGGTTATGTAGTGCTGGAGATAGACAACAATGTCAATATCCGCGTAGACAAAGCCATGATTGTTAAAGATCCCACCGATCTGGCCCAGACCAAATAGAACTGCATATTATTCCTGAGGAATATACCACAAGGCCGCTTCAGCATGGAGCGGCCTTGTGGTGTTTGTATCCGGTTAATTATGGCGCCATGCGCCACGTGTGAGATTGAGCCGTTTTTTTGGCTCAATGTAAAAACCGGGTGGAGCGGGTGAAGAGTTTATCTTTGCGGGATGCAAACAGACTTATCCAAATTGATTTTACCCACTGAGGTATTTGATCACTTCGAACTAATCGCAGTCGAGGATTATCCTGAACATTTCATTT